>NZ_DATAGQ010000205.1:0-64360 GCF_036263595.1 Geminicoccus sp.
TCGCTGCCGTTCCCTTGGTTGAACGACCCTGGCTGATCGCCCAGCGCCGCAGGAACGAACCCTGGCTGCTGCTGTTCCTGCTAGGCCCATCGACTGTGGCAGGCCAGCCAATCCAATGAATCTCTACATCGGTCTGCTGACCGTGTTCGGCGCGATCATCCTGCTGACCGCGTGGTTGCCGATGGCATTGCGGGAAGCGCCCTTGTCCCTGCCGATCATCTCGGTCGGGCTGGGCGGGCTCCTGTTCTACCACCCGGCACTCTGGGAACTTACGCCACATCCGGTCCAGTACCCGATCGCCACCGAGCGCCTGAGCGAGCTGATCGTCATCATCTCGCTGATGGGTGCCGGGCTGAAGCTCGACCGGATTCTCAGCTTTCGGGCGTGGATGCCGACTTGGCGGCTGATCGGGGTGGCCATGCCGCTCACGATCGCCGCGGTGGCTTTCACAGCCTGGGGCATCCTCGGTGTCAGCGTGGCCGCGGCACTGCTCCTCGGCGCGGCGCTGGCGCCGACCGACCCGGTGCTGGCCAGCGACGTCCAGGTGGGCCCGCCACGAGCCGGTGAGGAGGATGAGGCGCGGTTCACGCTGACCTCGGAAGCCGGCCTGAACGACGGCTTCGCCTTTCCGTTCGTAAACCTTGCCATCGCGCTGGCTCTGGCCGGCGGCCATCTCACGGCCGAAGGCTGGCGGGACTGGTTCCTGGTGGAGGTGCTCTGGGAGATCCTGGGTGGCGTCGCAGTCGGCTGGGCGATCGGCTGGGGCCTGGGCTACATCACCTTCCGGATGCCGAACCGGACCAAGCTTGCCAAGACCGGCGACGGGTTCATCGCGCTTGGCGCCACCTTCCTCGCCTACGGCTTGAGCGAAGCGCTGAATATCTACGGTTTCCTCGCCGTCTTCGTGGCGGCGCTGGCGATCCGCGCAGCCGAGCGCAACCACGACTTTCACGACAAGCTGCACGATTTCGCCGAGCAGACCGAGCGCATGCTGATGATGGTGCTGCTGGTGCTGTTCGGCGCCATGGTCGTGCATGGGGGGCTGCTGGCCCCGATCAACCTGCCCATCGTCGTCTTCGCGCTCGTGACGATCTTCCTGATCCGTCCCGGCATCGGGATGCTCAGCCTCGTCGGCGTGCGCATGCCGACGGACGAGAAGCTCACGATCAGCTTCTTCGGGATCCGCGGCATGGGCTCCATCTACTATCTCGCCTACGGGCTCAACCATGCCGAGTTCGACCAGACTTTCCAGCTCTGGGCGGCCTTAAGCCTGGTCGTGCTCATCTCCATCCTGCTGCACGGCACCACGGTGACCCCGGCCATGGGCCATCTCGACCGCCGCAGGAGCAGGAACCAGCGCAGGCAGGAAGTGCCGGCGCCAGCGGAATAATCAGACTGGCTCGGCTTCCAGGAGAGATGCTTCCTCCCGTTCCAGCCGCTCGGTCTCCGCACCACTCAGCCCGAAGCGTGACGCGACATCGGGGGCGTAGCGCAGGAGGTCCGGGCGCAGGCGGCCCAGCGCCAGGTCCTTCGCCTTGGCCTCCAGCATCACGTCGAACTCGAGACCATCGACCACCCGCATGAAGGTCGCGAACTCGAACGGGTTGCAGAAGTCGGCATGGCCGGTCCAGACCGGCGCCATGTTCACCAGCGTGCTCTTGCGGGTCGTCTTGTCGGTACGCTTGACCTGGCGCAGCTCGGTACGTGGCGACGAGAAGTGGATCTTCGGACGGACGCCCTCAGGCCAGGTCGCCAGGATGGCCGCGACCGTATCCCTCAGAAGCAGGCCTTCGGGGTTCAGGCACCAGAAGTGCTGGTAGTCGAAGATCAGCCGCACGCCGGTCTGCTCGTGGATCCACAGCACGTCGGCGGCGCTGAAGCGCAGGTCGTCATGCTCCAGGACCAGACGGCGGCGGACCGGCTCCGGCAGGATCTTCCAGGTCTCCACCCAGCGGGCGGCACTGGTCCTGCGGTCGCCATAGGTGCCGCCCACATGGATGACCAGGACGGCTTCCGGCCCCAGCTCCATCAGGTCGAGCATCTCGGCCTGCGAGGTCAGGTCCCAGATGCTCTTGCGGACCAGCGCCGGATCCGGGCTGTTCAGCACCACGAACTGCGAGGGATGGAAGGAGAGGCGGATGTCGAGCCGCTTCGCCTTCTCGCCGATGGCGCGCAGCTCGGCGGCACTCTCCTGGACCATGCCGTGGAACTGCGGCATGTCGGGATGGGTGGCGTAGGGCGCCAGCTCCGACGACAGCCGGTACATCGGGATCCGGTGCCGATCCAGATAGTCCAGGATCGCGTCGACATATTCGAGCGAGACCTTGAGGTGCGGGTTGTTGCCGGACCGCCGGGAGTCGTTGCTCTTCAGGTCCGGCTTGCCCAGCACCTTGACCGGAAAGCCCAGCCGGGCGGGACGATCGGTCAACGGCTCATCCCGCTAGTCCGCCTTCTTCTCGACATGACCGCCAAAGCCGAAGCGCATCGCGGAGAGGATCTTCTCGGCATAAGTGTGGTCCTGGCGCGAGCGGAACCGGGTGAACAGTGCTGCGGCCAGCACGTCCACCGGCACGGCCTCCTCGATGGCGGCATTGATCGTCCAGCGGCCTTCGCCCGAATCCTCGACGGCACCGCTGAAGCCCGACAGGTCCGGGTCCTTGGCCAGGGCGATCGCGGTGAGGTCGAGCAGCCAGGACGACACGACGCTGCCGCGGCGCCAGACCTCGGCGATGTCGGCCATGTTCAGGTCGTAGCGCTCGTCCGCCGGCAGCTGCGCGCTGTTCTTGTTGCGCAGCACGTCGAAGCCTTCGGCATAGGCCTGCATCAGGCCGTACTCGATGCCGTTATGGACCATCTTCACGAAATGGCCGGAGCCGACCGGCCCGGTATGGATGTAGCCGAGTTCGACACGAGGGTCGAAGCTCTCCCGGCCAGGGGTGAGGGGGATGTCGCCCTTGCCGGGTGCCAGGGCCTGGAAGATCGGATCCAGGTGGTCGACGGTGGCCTTTTCGCCGCCGATCATCATGCAGTAGCCGCGTTCCAGGCCCCACACGCCGCCGGACGTGCCGACATCGACATAGTGGATCCCCTTGGGCGCCAGCGCGGCCGCGCGGTGGATGTCGTCCTTGTAGAAGCTGTTGCCGCCATCGATGATGATGTCGCCCTGGCCCAGCAGGCCCCCCAGACGTTCGACCGTCGCCTGGGTGATCTCGCCCGCCGGCAGCATTATCCACACGATCTTGGGCGCCTGCAGCTTGCCGACGAAATCCTCCAGCGAGCTGCTGGCGGTAGCACCTTCGCCCGCCAGCGCGGTCACGGCCTGTGGAACCGCATCGTACACCACGGCCTGATGACCGTGGCGCATGAGCCGCCGCACGATGTTCCCGCCCATCCGGCCGAGGCCGATCATCCCGAGCTGCACATCCGTCTCCCTGCACGAAGCTTTGCACGACATCTAACGGTATGATCGTCCCGCTGGCTAGGCGGGCGCTCGATCCTAGCCGTGCTGCTCGAGCTGCTTCCTGGCTTCAGCCGCGACGGCCTCGGCCGTGAAGCCGAAATAGGAGAGAAGGGACTTGAGCGGCGCCGAGGCGCCGAAGCCGCGCATGCCGATGATCTTGCCGCCGGAGCCGGCATAGCGGTCCCAGCCGATCACCGAGGACTGCTCGACCGCGACGCGTGCCTGGATGTGCGGCGGCAGGACCTCGTGCCGGTAGCTCGCGTCCTGCTCCTCGAACAGTTCCCAGCTCGGCATGGAGACCACGCGGCTGCGGATGCCGTCCTTGGCCAGTTGCTCGTGGGCGGCCACGCAGAGCTGCACCTCGCTGCCCGTGCCGATCAGGATCACCTGCGGCTCGCCGTCGGACGGATCGGCCATGACGTAGGCGCCGCGCTTGAGGCCGTCGGCCGGCTTGTAGCGGCTGCGGTCGAAGGTCGGCAGGGGCTGGCGGGACAGGATCAGGCAGGCAGGGTGGCGCTTGAGCGTCGCGACGACCCGCCAGGCTTCGGCGACCTCGTTCGCATCGGCCGGGCGGAGCACGACCAGGCCGGGGATGGAGCGCAGGCTGAGCAGTTGCTCGATTGGCTGGTGGGTGGGCCCGTCCTCGCCGACGCCGATGGAATCGTGGGTGAAGATGTAGACGACCGGCAGCTCCATCAGCGCGGAAAGGCGGATCGACGGCTTCATGTAGTCGCTGAAAATCAGGAAGCCCGCGCCGTAGGGGCGTAGCTTGGACAGCGCCATGCCGTTGCAGGCGGCGGCCATGGCGTGCTCGCGAATGCCGAAATGCATGTTGCGGCCGGCCGGCTGGTCAGCCTCCAGCGAGCCCACGCCCTCGAACTTGAGCAGGGTCTTGGTGGACGGGGCGAGGTCGGCCGCACCGCCCAGCAGCCAGGGCAGGTTGGGCGCGATGGCGTTTTGCACCTTGCCGGACGCATCACGGCCGGCGACGCCCTTCTCGTCGGGCTCGAAGCTGGGGATGTCCTTGTCCCAGCCTTGCGGCAGCTCGCGGCGCTCGATCTGGGTGATCTGGCGGGCTTCCTCGGGATGAGCCTGCGCGTAGCGCTCGAACAGCGCCTTCCACTCGGCGTTCGCCTTGGCGCTGCGGGCACCGATGCCATTGGCGAAATGGTCGTAGACGCCGTCCGGCACCAGGAACTGCGCGTCCTCCGGCCACCCATAGGACTTCTTGGCGGCCTTGATCTCGTCGGCGCCGAGCGGCTCGCCATGGGCGGCCGCGGTGCCCTGCTTCTTCGGCGCTCCATAGCCGATGATGCTGCGCACGATGATCATGGTCGGCTTGTCGGTGCGCGCCTGAAAGCCTGCCAGAGCCTTGTTCATGGCGGCCCGGTCGTTGGCGTCGTCGACATGCTCGACATGCCAGCCATAGGCGGCGAAGCGCGCGCCGACATCCTCGGAGAAGGCGAGGTCGGTGGCACCCTCGATGGTGATGTGGTTGCTGTCGTAGATCCAGCACAGGTTGGACAGCTTGAGGTGGCCGGCCAGCGAGCCCGCCTCGCCGGACACGCCTTCCATCATGTCGCCATCGCCGCACAGCGCGTAGACATGGTAGTCGAACAGGTCGAAGCCCGGCTTGTTGTACTGCGCGGCCAGCCAGCGCTCCGCGATCGCCATGCCGACGCTGGTGGCGACTCCCTGACCGAGCGGCCCGGTCGTGGTCTCCACGCCGGAGGTCAGGTGGTACTCCGGATGGCCCGGGCACTTGCTGTGCAGCTGGCGGAACTGCTTGATGTCGTCCAGCGAGACCGAGACCTCACCCGTGTTGTTGTAGTCGCTGTCGACCGACTGCGTCTTCGTCAGGTGCAGCAGGCTATAGAGCAGCATCGAGGCATGGCCGACCGACAGGACGAAGCGGTCGCGGTTCGGCCAGATCGGGTCGGCCGGGTCGAAGTTCAGGTGGTTCTGCCAGAGCGTGTAGGCGACCGGGGCCAGCGCCATCGGCGTGCCGGGATGGCCCGAGTTCGCCTTCTGCACCGCGTCCATCGAGAGGGTGCGGATGGTGTTGACGCACAATTGGTCCAGGTCGCTCGTGTCCACGCTCATCTCCACCCCCGTCATTGCTCAAAATGCTGGCGCGCGCAGGTGTTCAGCCGAACCGACCTCACCTGCAAGCTTTTCCGTACACGCCCGACTGCCCTACCATCAACAGAAGGCCACCATGCCGGTTGCCTCTTGAACCGATCGCGGCTGGGATGATGGGCACAGACACTTCGCGGGACGGGCTGAAGCGGGCGGCG
The DNA here is from genome assembly GCF_036263595.1 of Geminicoccus sp. Taxonomy (NCBI): domain Bacteria; kingdom Pseudomonadati; phylum Pseudomonadota; class Alphaproteobacteria; order Geminicoccales; family Geminicoccaceae; genus Geminicoccus; species Geminicoccus sp. Next base: position 5,758 of record NZ_DATAGQ010000205.1, read on the forward strand.
GCGGAAGCGGCCGTGGCCCTGGTCGAGGACGGCATGGCAGTGGGCCTGGGCACCGGTTCGACCGCAACCTTCGCCATCGAGGCCCTGATCCGGCGGGTGAAGGAGGGGCTCAGCATCACGGCGATCCCGACCTCCGAGCGCAGTGCCAGGCAGGCCCGCGATGGCGGGATCGAGCTGGTCGACTTCGCCAGCCAGGCGCGGCTGGACCTGACGATCGACGGCGCCGACCAAGTGGCACTCGGCACGCTGGACCTCATCAAGGGCATGGGCGGCGCTCTCCTGCGCGAGAAGATCGTGGCCGCTGCCAGTGACAGGCTCGTGATCGTGGTCGACGAGACCAAGGTGGCCCATCGGCTTTCCCTGCCGATCCCGGTGGAGATCGTCGAGTTCGGGTGGCACGCGACCGCCCGGGCGATCGCGGCCCTCGGCGGCAAGCCGGCGCTCAGGCAGGCAAAGGACGCGCCCTACCGCACCGATGGCGGCAACCTGATCGTCGACTGCGCCTTCGGGACTATCGAGGAGCCGGGCGAGCTGGACCGGCAGTTGCGCGACATCGTCGGCGTGGTCGAGACCGGGCTGTTCGTCGGTCGGGCCGAGCGGGTGCTGGTCGCGGATGCCGCTGGTGTCCGGGAGCTTTGCGTTGAGCGGGGACGGCCATGAAGAATCTGGTGCTGGTGGTGATGGGCGTATCCGGCTCCGGCAAGACGACGGTGGCCAAAGGGCTGGCCGAGCGGCTCCATTGGCCCTTCCAGGAGGGAGACTCGCTGCATCCGCCGGCGAACGTCGAGAAGATGGCTGCCGGCATCCCCCTGACTGACGAGGACCGCTGGCCGTGGCTGGCGCTGGTGGCGCAGTGGATCGACGACCGGCTGGTGAAGGGCGAGCCCGGCATCATCACCTGCTCGATGCTCAAGCGCGCCTATCGCGACAAGGTGATCCGCGGCAAGCCGGGCGTCCGGCTGCTGTTCCTCCAGGGCGACCGGTCGGTGATCGCGGGGCGCATGGCCAAGCGCAAGGGGCATTACATGCCGACCACGCTCCTGGACAGCCAGCTGGCGACGCTGGAGGTGCCGGGGCCGGACGAGGATCCGCTGCTGGTGCCGATCGACGGCACGATCGAGCAGATGGTCGATGCGGCGGAGCGGGTGGTCCGTCAGGCCTGAGGCGGTGCCGCCTGCAGCTTCCGGGCGCGGTGGCGCAGCCACTCGGTCGTGAGCAGCAGGAGGACGGCCAGCAGCACCAGCAGCGTGGCGACGGCGGCGATGGCGGGGCTCACATATTCGCGCACGCCGCTGAAGATCTGGCGGGGCAGGGTGCGCTGGTCGGGAGCGCCCAGGAACAGGGCCACCACGATCTCGTCGAACGAGGTCGCGAACGCGAACAGGGCACCCGAGGCCACGCCCGGCGCGATGATCGGCAGCATGACCCGGCGGAACGCCATCAGCGGGAGAGCGCCCAGGCTGGCCGCCGCGCGCATCAGGTTCCAGTCGAAGGTGGAGAGTGTCGCCGTCACCGTGATGACGACGAAAGGCATGCCCAGCACCGCATGGGCCAGGATGATGCCCGGGTAGGTGCCGACCAGGCCCACCTCGACGAAGAAGAAGAACATCGCCACGGCGGTGATCACGATCGGCACGATCATCGGCGACAGGACGAGCGCCACGACGAGGCGCTTGCCGGCAAAGGCCGGACCGGCCAGGGCGATCGCGGCCGGGACGCCCACCAGCAGGGCCAGGATGGTCGCGAACACGCCGATGAACAGGCTGTTCCAGGCGGCATCCCGCCAGGCGGGGCTGGCCAGGACCTCCTCGTACCAGCGCAGCGACAGGCCCGGCAGCGGGAAGACCAGCAGGTTGCCGCTCGTGAACGACATCGGCACGATCACCAGGAGCGGCAGCAACAGGAACGCCAGGACGAGGCCGCAGACGATCCAGCCGAGGATCCGCCAGAGCCGCTCCTCCATGCCACCCGCCATCGCTCAGACCCCGAACAGGTTGCGGGTGCGCATCACCCGGCCCAGCAGCGCGCATAAGGCCAGGGTCGCCAGCAGCAGGATCAGGCTCAAGGCTGACGCCATGCCCCAATTGCCGACCTCGTTCAGTTGCCAGGCGATCAGGGAACTTAGCATCTGGTCGCCCGGCCCACCGATCAGGGTAGGGGTGATGTAGTAGCCGGTGCTCATGATGAAGCAGATCAGCGATCCTGCCGCTACGCCCGGCAGGGTCTGCGGCAGCCAGACCTTCCAGAAGGCGTACCAGGGGCGGGCACCCAGCGACAGCGCAGCACGATAATGCTCGCGGGGAATGGAGCGCATCACCGCGAACAGCGGCAGGATCATGAACGGCAACTGGACATGCACCATCGTCGTCAGGAGGCCGAAGCGGTTGAAGACCATTTCCAGCGGCGCCTGGATGAACTGGAGCCATTGCAGCAGCCCATTCACCGGGCCGTTGCCCTGCAGGATCATCAGCCATGCGGTAGTGCGGACCAGCAGCGAGGCCCAAAACGGCAGCAGCACCGCCAGCATCAGCATTCCCGACAGCCGGGGCGAGGCATGGGCCAGCACCATGGCGGTGGGATAGCCCAGAAGGATGCAGAGCAGCGTCACCTGCAGGCTGATCACGACGGTGCGCCACAGGGTCGACCGGTAGATCGCCTGCTCGGGCGCCACCGGCTCGATCGAGCCGTCGACCTTGCGCACCAGGTCGACCGAGGCCAGCAGGTAGAAGGGGGTCAGCCGCCCGCTTTCCAGCTTCAGCACCTCCCACCAGGCCGGCTCCGACCATTTGCGGTCGATGCCGACCAGCAGGTCGCGCGCCGGTGCCGGGTCGGACGAGGTCAGCTTGTTGGCGGTCTTCACGACCAGGCTGCGAAAGCCGGGCAGGGCGGCGTTCAGCCTGCGACCGAGGAAGGCGGCCCGTGTGGGCTCGATCTCCTGCAGGTCGGCCGCGAGCGCCGCAAAGGCCGCATCGGGCGGAAGGCCCATGCCGTCCCATGGCTGCAGCGCCGCGACCGTTCGTTGCAGCGATCGCGGGATGATGGCGTTGTCGACGGCACGATAGATGAACAGGCCGATCGGACCCACGAACAGGACCAGGACCGAGGCCAGCAGGGGTCCTAGCAGGAGCAGACGGTAGGCCATGCGTCGCCGGTCGGGCCTGGCGGCTGGCGGCGCCTTGTCATCACGACACTTGTGATCACGCACTTCTGTCACTTACAAGGTCCCTGATACGCGAAGCGAGAGACCTGTTGCCCGTCCGATCTTCTCCGCCCATTCCGCGCCTCGCCGACGTGGAGCCGCTGGACCTTCCCAAGCTGCAGCGCGCCACCCTTAACGACGAAGTCTATGCGGAACTCAAACGTGCGATCATGGCCGGTGCCATCGAGCCCGGGCGGTCGATGACGATCCGGAGCCTCGCCGCGAGCTTCGGGGTCAGCCTGATGCCGGTGCGGGAAGCGCTGGGCCGGCTGGTCGCCGAGCGGGTCCTGGAACTCCTGCCCAACCGCTCGGTGGCCGTGCCCGTGCTGGACCGGGTGCGCTTCCACGAGGTCACGCGGATCCGCCTGGCGCTGGAGGGACTGGCGGTCCGTGAAGGCGCGCGCAACATCGGCGAGCACGAGCTGGCGCAGATGATCGCGTGGAACGAGGAGATGGAAGCCCCGGAGACCGCGAGGTCGGCGAAGGCCCTGGACCTGAACCGGGAGATTCACTACATGCTCTACCGGGCGGCGGGCATGCCGACGCTCTACGGGATGATCGAGACGCTGTGGCTGCAGATCGGACCGCTCCTGACGATCCACATGCGAAGCATCCTCGACCATCAGCCCAGCACCTTGCAGCAGCACCATCGCGACGCGTTTGCCGCCATCTCGGCCGGCGATGCGGAGGCGGCGGCCGCGGCGATCGTGGCGGACATCGAGGCGGCCGCGGTCACGATCGACTGGACCCTCTCCTGACGCTCAGTGCAGGGCCGTGCGGATCAGCTCGCCGCGGACCTCCAGGAACTCCTCGAACGCAGCCATGAGGCCATCGATGTCGGCCTCGGTGGTCTCCAGAGAGGTGTTGCCGAGAATGCGCCGGGTCACATACTGGCCGCGTGCGAGCAGGTCGAGCTGGAACAGCTTCTTCAGGCCCATGATCGCGACTGCCCTGGGCTTCTCGTAGGCGTCCGCATCGGCCTCGTTCCGCAGCGGGCCTTGGTGGAAGTGCAGGCCGAAGATCGAGCCGACCCCGGTCGCGATCATCGGCACGTCGTGCCGGGCGACCGCGTCGGCCAGGCCCTGGCGCAACCGGTCGCCCAGCTCGTTCATCCGGGCGCTGGCACGTTCGTCGAGGACGCGGGTGAGGGCGGCCAGGCCCGCGGCCATGGCCAGCACGTTGTTGTTGAAGGTCCCGCCATGGGGGATGGCGCCGGGGCGGCTGGGGTCGAGGCGCTCCATCAGGTCGGCCCGGCCGCCGAACGCGCCGATCGTCATCCCGCCCCCGACATACTTGCCGAGCGTGGTCATGTCCGGGCGGATGCCGAGACGGCCCTGCATGCCGGAAAAGCCCAGGCGCGAGGTCATGACCTCGTCGAAGATCAGGACGATGCCATGGCGGGTGCAGGCGTCGCGCAGCGCTTCCAGGAAGCCCGGGAGCGGTTGCAGCCCGCCGGCGGCGCCCTGCATCGGCTCGACGATCAGGCAGGCGATCTCGCCAGCCTCTGCCGTAAGATCGGCAACCGCCCGATCAGCATCGTTGAACACCGACATCACCATCGGGAACGGCATGTTCAGCCGGGAAGCGCCGTGGCCGAAATAGAGCAGGCTGCCGTGATAGGCGCCCTCGAACGCCATCACCTTGGGCCGGCCGGTGGCGGCCCTGGCGGTGCTGATCGCCAGGAGATTGGCTTCCGTGCCGGAATTGCAGAAGCGCAGCCGTTCCATCGAATCGAAGCGCCGCTGGATCTCGGCCGCCAGCGCGTGTTCGTAGATGTTGGGCGCACCCAGCACGATGCCGTCGGCCACCGCCGTGCGCAGGGCCTCCTGGATGATCGGGTTGCTGTGGCCGAACACGCCCGCCGTGTGCTCGTTCACGAAGTCCACGTAGCTGTGGCCGTCCACGTCCGTGAGCGTCCCGCCCCGTCCGGACCGCATCGCCAGCGGAAAGGGCGAGTAGTGGAGCGTCGTGCGGGTATTGCCGCCGGGCATGGTCGAGCGCGCGACCTCGGCCAAGCGAAGGCTTTCCGGGTTGGCCCGGACATAGGCTTCCTCGGCATCCTGTAGGGCCGAGGGGAGATCCTGATTGCGACGCAGCACCGGGCGGTTCCTCGTTGCTCGGGTGGACGGTCGGCCGGCGCCAGCATGGACCGGCGCTGGCCGACCGTCATCCGGGTCCGCGCAAAGCCCCCCAGGCGGACCCTCGTTGCCTGCGGCAGCCGTCGGCGCGATCGCGTCCGGCTGCCCGCAGGCGACCTCAGCTGGCAGCCCAGGCGTTGAAGCGCTCGCTCAGCGCCGCCTGCCGATCCGCCCAGAACTCGTCGCTGTACGAGGTCACCCACTGCGCGCGGTCCGGCGAGGTCGGCAGCTCCGCCTTCACCTCAGGCGACATCAGCTCGTAGGCGGCCTTGGACGGCACCCCGTAGGTCAGATACTTCACGAGCTCGGCCTGGGTCGCGGGCCTGGCGTAGAACTCCAGGAACTTCTGGGCGGCCGCCGGATTGGGCCCTTCCGCGATGTGCACCCAGTAGTCGGTGCCGACCCAGAAGCCGGCCGGCCAGACGATCTCCAGGTCGCGCTTGTTCTCGCGGGCAGCGCCGGTGACGCGCGCGTTGAAGTTGACGTTCATGACGACGTCGCCGGCGAGCAGCCGCTGCATGCCGTCGGCCGGGCTTTCCGACCACAGGATGTGCGGCTTCAGCTCGTCCAGCTTCCCGAAGGCGCGATCCACGCCTTCGGGAGTCGCCAGCACCTCGTAGATGTCCTTTTGCGGGACGCCGTCCGCGACCAGCGCGATCTCGAGCATGATGCGGGCGTCCTTGTAGAGCCCGCGCTTGCCCGGCCATTTCTCGACGTCCCAGAACTCCGCCCAGGTCTTGGGCCCCTCCGCCAGCTTGCCGGCATCATAGGCCATGACCGTGGCCCAGACGTCCGAGCCGATCCCGCAGTCATGGGCCGCGTAGTCCAGCTGGTTGGCGCGCCCGCCGAGCTTGTCCCAGTCGAGCTTGCTGAAGGTGCCCTCGTCGCAACCCTGGATGACCTGCGGGCTCTCGAAGGCGGCCAAGTCCCAGGTGACCTTGCCGGCATCGATCTGGGCGGTCAGCTTGGCGTACTCGCCGCCGAACTCGTCCTCGACGATCTTGATGCCGGTTTCCTTCATGAACGGCTCGAACACCGCCTTGCGGTACGCCTCCTGCCAGACGCCGCCCCAGCCGACCACGACCAGCTGTTCCTGGGCCCGGGCGGCACCTGCGAAGGAGCCTGCGGCCAGCGCGGCGACGGCCGCCAGCAGACCGATCCGGAGATTTTTCGCCTTCATCTCGTTCCCTCCCGCGCCGGTGGCACTGACGGCGATGCCTTGTGATCACATGCTATGTCATGCTAACGACCTACACAAGCGGTTGTGGAGAGGGAGGTGCTGGTGGCGAGCGAGCGCAAGGCCGGCAAGGTCATCATTACCTGCGCTGTCACCGGCTCGGTCCATACGCCGACGATGACGCCTCATCTGCCGATCACCGCGGATGAAATCGCGCAGGCGTCGATCGGGGCGGCGGAAGCGGGGGCCGCGGTCATCCATCTCCACGCCAGGAACACCGAAGACGGGCGGCCGACGCCGGATCCGGACGCCTTCATGGCCTTCCTGCCGCGGATCAAGCAGTCGACCGACGCGGTGGTGAACATCACCACCGGCGGCTCGCTCGGCATGTCGATCGAGGACCGGCTGGCGGCACCGCTGCGGGCCAGGCCGGAGCTCTGCTCGCTGAACATGGGCTCGATGAATTTCGGGATCTTCCAGGTAGCGAAGAAGATCAGGGACTGGAAGCATGGCTGGGAACAGCCCTACGTGGAGAAGACGCGGGACAACATCGTCTCCAACACCTTTGCCCAGATCGAGCGCTTCATCCGCGAACTCGGCCACGGCCATGGCACCCGCTTCGAGTGCGAGTGCTACGATATCGGCCATCTCTACACGCTGGCCCATTTCCTGGACGAGGGCCTGCTGACCCCGCCTCTGTTCGTCCAGACCATCTTCGGCATCCTGGGCGGGATCGGTCCCGATCCGGAGGACCTCATGCACATGCGGCGCACCTGCGACCGCCTGTTCGGGCGCGAGCACTACCAGTGGTCGATCCTGGCGGCCGGGCGCCACCAGATGCGCCTCGGCACGATCGGCGTCGCCATGGGCTCCAACGTGCGGGTGGGCCTGGAGGACAGCATCTACCTTGGGCCGGGCCGGCTGGCCGAGAGCAATGCCCAGCAGGTGCACAAGATCCGCACGATCATCGAGGCGCTCGACCTGGAGGTCGCCACCCCGGAGGATGCCCGCCGGATCCTGGCGCTCAAGGGCGGCGATCAGGTCGGGTTCTGAGGCCATGGCGGACTGGGTGGAGACGGGGCGGCCGGTGGCGCATCCCTGGTTCTGCGACACGATGGGCCACCTGAACGTCCGCCACTACAGCGCGATGTTCGACGATGCCGCGTTCCAGTTCCTGGGCATGCTGGCGCCGCCTGGCTGGCTCGCCGCTTCGGGCCTGGGCTGGGCCGACGTCAAGCTGACGATCGAGTTCGTGCAGGAGGTGCAGGCCGGCACCTGCCTGGTCGTCCGCTCGCGCCTCGTCCGGATCGGCGGCAAGTCGTTCACCTATCGCCACGAGATGCGCGACGCCGAGACCGGCGCCATCCATGCGACCTGCGGGACGGTCACGGTCCTGTTCGACCTGAAGCAGCGCAAGGCCGTGCCGATCGAGGGCGACCTGCGCGAGCGCGCGGCGCTGATGATCGAGGTGCCGCTGTGAGTGGCCTGCCGGCGCACGCCTCGGTGGTGGTGATCGGCGGGGGCGTCGTGGGGGCGGCGACCGCGCGGCATCTGGGGACGCTTGGCTGCCGCGACGCGATCCTCCTGGAACGCGCCACCATCGGCTCCGGGACGACCTGGCATGCGGCCGGCAACATGGAGACCTGGCGGGCCGATCCGCTGATCGGCGAGATGGTGGCCTATGCGGTCCGGCTCTTTCCTGAGCTGGAGCGGGAGACCGGGGTATCATTCGGCTGGCGGCAGACCGGCCGGATCCACTTCACCGCCGACGAGCACCTGATGGGCGCCTACCGGGCCGGGCCGGCGCGCGCGCGGGCACGAGGCGTGGAGGTGCAATGCCTCTCGGCTGGAGAGATCGCGGACAGGCTGCCGATCATCTCGACCGACGGGCTGCTGGGCGGCCTGTGGACCCCCAATGACGGCCGCGTCGATCCCACCAACCTCGCGATGGCCCATGCGCGCGGTGCGGCCCAGCACGGGGTGAAGCTGTTCGAGGACGTGGCCGTCCGCGCCATCTGTTCGAGCGGCGGCAAGGTCGTGGCCGTCGCGACCGACCAGGGGGAGGTCCGCTGCGATGCCGTGGTGCTGGCGGCAGGCCTCTGGTCGACGACGCTGGCACGGACCTGCGGCATCCGGCTGCCGCTCATGGCGCTGCACCACTTCTATCTGCTGACCAAGCCGATCGACGGCCTGTCCCGCGACCTGCCGCTGTTCCTCTCCTATGACGAGCGGATCTACGGGCGGGAGGACGTGGGCGGGCTGCTCATGGGCGTGTTCGACGAGGATGCGATCCCGCTGGAGCCGGACGAGCTGCCCGAGCGGTTCTCCTTCTCGCTCCTGCCCGAGAACTGGGACCAGATCCAGCCGAACATGCCGGTCGTGCTGAACCGGTTCCCGGTCCTGGAGCGGGCAGAGATCCGCATGCTGGTGAACGGGCCCGAGAGCTTCACGCCAGACGGCGAGATGCTCCTGGGCGAGCACCCTGAGCTGCAGGGGCTGCATCTTGCGACCGGCATGAACTCCAACGGCATCGCGCTGGCGTCGGGGGTGGGGCTGCTCACGGCCGAGCGGCTGGTGCATGGCCGCTCGTCCCTCGACACGACCCGGCTGCGCGTCGACCGCTTCGCCCCGTTCCAGTCGGGCGACCGCTACCGGCGCGTGCGGATGAGCGAGATCCCGACCTGGTTCTGCAAGGCGCACGGGCCAGGCGGCGACTTCGTGGCGAGCCGCGACATCCGGCGCTCACCGTTCCACCATCGCCACCTGGCGCAGGGAGCCGTCTTGCGGACGGTGGTCGGGCTGGAACGGCCGGCCTTCTTCGAAGCCAGCGCACCGGGCGGAACGGCGGGCGAGCAGGTGGCGGCCGAACTGGCGATGGCGGACAGCGCGGCCTGGAGCGACCGGAGCGGGGACACGATCCTCTGGCTGGAAGGCGTGGATGCCGCGGAGCTGCTTCGACAGCTGACGGCGGCCAATGGCGTCACCGAGCCCGGCCGGGCGACGGTAGCCCCGTTCCTGAACGAGGAGGGCGGGATCGAGGCGCTGCCGATCGTCCTGGCGCTGGGGCCGGACCGGTTCGCGCTACTGGCCGGCCCCGAGGAGGGCGTGGGGCTGGAACGCTGGATCCGCCGGCATCTGAACGGGGCCAGAGTGGCGCTGGTCGATGTCGGCGCGGCCTATGCGATGCTCGACCTGTTCGGGGTGCGGGTGCCCGAGCTGCTGGCGGCATGGGCGGACCGGCCGGTCGAGGTGGTGCCGGCATGGTAGCCGATGCGGTCCTGGCTTTTGCGCCGGTGCAGGTGGCACGCCTGTCCGAGCAGGGACCCTGGCGCCTGCTGGTCCGCAGCGACTTTGCCAACGGCCTCGTCGAGGCGATGGAGGGGCTGGCGGTCATCGGCTCGCTCGCCGCCGATACGCTCCGGGTCGAGCGTGGTGAGCCGGCCTGGGGCTTCGAGGCGAGCGGCTGGCTGGGCCCGGTGGCGACGGGCCTGGCCCTGCAGCTGGACCCAGCCCGAACAGGCTTTATCGGCGAAGCGGCGCTACGTGCAGGAAGGTCGCCGCTGGCGGACCGAACCTGCCGGCTGTTCTCGCTTGCCACCACCCACACGGGCCCGCTCGCCCTGGAGCCGATCCTGGGAGCGAACGGGACGGTCGGCCATGTCAGCTCGAGCATGCACGTCCCGCGGGGCGGCCATCTAAAGCTGTTCGGCTTGGTGCAGCCGGAGGCGGGAGACGATCTCCACGTCCTTGTCGACGGGCATCGGGCACCGCTCGTGTCGAGCCTGTCCGGCGGGCATGCTCACGGCTGACATCGAACTGTCACAATTCTTTGTGCAAAAGATCACAACTGCACGCGCGTCGGACGAGTACATCGTCTGTCTGTCGTTGACCTCGTGTTGCCGGCGCAACTAGCTGCCGACGGCTCAAGCTTTATCGAAGCCAACAGTGGCCAACTTCGGAACGATCCGCTATCGTAGCGGTTTATCAGCCATAGACTTGTTCGGGCACCGCTTGGCGCGCGGGCGGAAGATGTGAGGTTCTCGACGTGCGCATCCAATACGGAGCGCTACCGGTTGCGCGGTTGGGCGGCCAGCCCATGGTCATGTTGGTGACGTCGCGCGGCACGCGGCGCTGGATCATCCCCAAGGGCCGTCCGGAGAAGGGCGTGAAGCCCTACCGGCTGGCCGAACAGGAGGCGCTGGAAGAAGCGGGGATCGTCGGTCGGATCGGCCGCAAGCCGATCGGCCGCTTCCTGCATCCCAAGTTCAGGCCCGACGGCAGCACCGTCACCTGCCAGATCGAGGTGTTCCGGCTCGATGTCGACCGGCAGCTGAACGACTGGCCGGAGAAGGGGCAGCGCGAGCGTCGCTGGTGCACCCTGGCCGAAGCGGCCCGCCTGGTCGACACGGACGGGTTGGCCCAGCTGCTGCGGGGACTGGACGAGCAGTCGGTGGAGCCCGCGCTCGCGCTGGACGTCGCCCTCCCATAGGCACGGCGCCTGCGCGATCCATATTGACGGCCGGTTGCAGTTGCCGGCCAGGAGTTCGCGGGGTTGTCCAATCAGACGCGGCAGCACGTCATCCTCGTCGTGGTGGCCGCTGCACTGTTCATGGAAAACCTGGACAGCACCGTCCTGGTGACGGCCCTGCCGACGATCGCGGCGGACCTCGGCACCGATCCCATCCGGCTGAAGCTGGCGCTCACGACCTACCTCGTCAGCCTGGCCGTGTTCGCGCCGGCCAGCGGCTGGGTAGCCGACCGGTTCGGTGCCAGGCGCGTCTTCACCCTCGCCATCTGCCTGTTCTGTTTCGCGTCCGCCCTGTGCAGCCTCGCCAACTCGCTGCCGGCCCTGGTGGCGGCGCGGGCATTGCAGGGCGTGGGCGGGGCCCTGATGCTGCCGGTCGGGCGCCTGGTCGTCCTCAGGCTGGTGCCCAAGCATGAGCTGGTGGGGGCGATGGCATGGTTCACCATGCCGGCCCTGCTGGGCCCACTCCTGGGTCCACCGGTGGGCGGCTTCATCGTCACGGTGGCCGACTGGCGGTGGATCTTCTGGATCAATCTGCCGGTCGGCGCGCTCGCCCTGATCGCCGCGCATTTCTTCCTGCCAAGGATCGCCGAACGGGACGTGCCGCCGTTCGACAGGCTGGGCTTCGTGCTGCTGGCCTGCTGCCTGGCAGCGGTGGTGGCCGCCGAAGCGGCGCTTGGCGGGGGTGTCCATTCGGTCGTGCTGACGGCGATCCTGGTGGCGATCGCCCTGGTGACGGGCTGGAGCTATGTCCATCACGCGCTGACAACGCCAAACCCGCTGCTCGACCTGAAGCTGCTGGGCATCACGACGTTTCGGGTCGCCATGCTGGGGGGGCTGCTGTTCCGGGCCGGTTCGGGTGCCACGCCGTTCCTCCTGCCGCTCCTGCTCCAGATCGGACTGGGCATGAGCCCGCTGGCCAGCGGCTTCACCACGTTCGCCAGCGCGCTCGGCGCGATCATGATGAAGCCGCTCGCCCGGCCGGTCCTCGACCGTTTCGGGTTTCGGCGCGTGCTGGTCGTCAATGTCGTGATCAGCTGCATGTTCATGATCGTTCCGGTCCTGTTCGGCCCGGCAACGCATTGGGCCGTGATGTTCGTCGTGCTCACCCTGGCCGGCCTCACGCGCTCGCTGCAGTTCACCGCGATCAACACGCTGGCGGTGGCGGACCTCACCGACGAGCGCCAGAGCCAGGGCACGAGCTTCACGAGCGTCGTGCAGCAGGTGTCGGCGTCCCTGGGGGTGACGATCGCGGCTTTGTCGATCGAGGGGGCGAGAACCTTTTCAGGCGCCGGCCCTCTTTCTACCGGCGACTTCTCCTTTGCCTTTCTGGTCGCGGGCGCCGCTGCCCTCCTGGCCGCACCGGTGTTCATGAGCCTGCCCAAGGACGCCGGCGCGGCGCTGATCCGGCATCGGCCGTCGCGCGCCCAGGCGGCTACCGGGGCGGAAGGCATCGTCACACCGGGCTCACAGCCGAAGTAACTTCGCCTCGCGCTCGGGCAGGGTGACCGCGAAGCCACGCGGACCCACCTCCGCGAAGAAGCGCCGGATCAGGTCGATCAGCCGCCGGACGAAGAGGGGTTTGTGCTCGCCGTAGATGTCGGCGACCATGAGGGTAGGGGTCGGCAGCTCGTCCAGGATCGGGCGCCGCACCAGGCCGCGCCCGTCCGGCGAGGCGCTGGACAGGGGACGCATGTTGAGCACGGAGCAGCCAAGGCCGGTGGCCACGGCGCTGCGCACGGTCTCGTAGGTCCGGGTGCGCATCTGGACCCTGGGCCGGCGACCGTAGAGGTCGAAGACCGCCAGCAGGAAATGCGAGGTGTGCGGGAGGTCGAGCAGGACCAGCGGGCGCTCGGCCAGCTCAGCGATCGTCACGGCGATCCGCTCGGACAGCGGGTCCTCCGCCGGGAGGATCGCATGGGTGGGAACACCGCAGACGGGCGTGCAGCTGGCGGCGAAGGCCGGCCCGATGTCGTAGGCCACCACCACGTCGACCGCACCGCTGGCAAGCCAGGCATGCATCTCGCTCTGGTCGCCGCCCATGAGCGAGACTTCCACCTGGCCGACTTCGTCCAGGTAGCGGCGGATGATGCTGGTCATGAACAGGGGACCGAACGGCTCGAAGCAACCGATCCGGACGGTGGGCGGCGTGGTCTCGGCCAGCGTGTCGATGGCACGCTCGAACTCGCCTTCCGCCGCCAGCAGGGCTCGCGCCGCCAAGAGGAACCGCTCGCCCACGGGCGTGACGGTGACGCCGCGCGCGGGCCTGCGGTCGAACAGGGCGCCGCCGGCTTCGTCCTCGGCCCGCTCGATGGCGGCAAGGATGGACGACTGCGAAATGGCCAGCGAGCGCGAGGCACCCTGGATGCTGCCGGCTCGCGCCACTTCGGCGACATAGCGGATCTGTCGGAGGCTGAGCTGCATGCTCGTTCCTTGAGCAGCGATGCCCGTCTGATCGCGGCAGCGGCAGATTCAGCCATTCGATGTACGAGAACAATATCAATTATACATTTTGTGGTCGGAGGCGGCGCCGCTACCGTCGGGACGTCGAGGGGGAACAGCGGGACAAGAACATGAGCATGCCGCGCGATCCGCTGGAGGATGCCGGATCCATCTGCCGGATGTCGGCCGCCGAGCTTGCCGCCGGATATGAGGCCGGGCAGCTGTCGCCGGTCGAGGTCGCCCGGGCGGTGCTGGCCCGTGCGGAGGAGATCCAGCCATCGCTCAACGCGTTCACCCGGATCGACCATGATGGTGCGCTGAAGGCAGCCGAGGCGTCGCAGGCGCGCTGGCGCGCGAAAAAGCCCCTTTCGCCCGTGGACGGTGTGCCGACCACGATCAAGGACATCGTCTGGATGAAGGACCAGGCGATGCGCTACGGGACGGTCGCCGTGCCCCCGGTCGAGGCGGGCGAGGATGCGCCGGCGGTCAAGCGGCTGCGCGAGGCCGGGTGCGTGTTCATCGGCATCACGACAACACCGGAATTCGGCTGGAAGGCGCTCACGGACAGCCCGGGCTTCGGGATCACCCGCAACCCGCACCGCCCGGACGTGACGCCCGGCGGCAGCAGCGGCGGTGCCGCGGTGGCCGCCGCCGTCGGCGCGGGCGTATTTCATCTTGGGACGGACGGCGGCGGCTCGATCCGCATCCCGTCCTCGTTCACGGGCATCGTCGGGTTGAAGCCGAGCTTCGGGCGGGTCGCCGCCTATCCGGCCAGCCCGTTCGGCACGGTCGCCCATATCGGCCCGATGACCCGCTCCGTCGCCGACACGAAGGCGATGCTCGCGGTCATGGCCGGGCGGGACGAGCGGGACTGGTACCAGCAGCCGGGCGTGTTCCCGAGCCTGAACGCGGCGCCCGAGAAGGTGGCGGGGCTGAGGATCGGCTACTGGAGCAAGCCGGCCTTCGGCGCCGTCGATCCGGAGATCGAGGCGCGGATCGGGCGGGTGGTCCAGGCGCTCGAAGCGGCCGGTGCCGAGGTCGAGCCGTTCGACCTGCCGGCACAGGATCTCCACGCCGTCTTCCAGATCCTGTGGTTCGCCGGTGCGGCGGCCCGGCGGGAGATGGTGCCGGAGGAGGGGCGCGGCGCGCTGGACCCGGGCTTCCGGGACATCGCGGAAGCGGGCTCGCGCCTCACGGCCGCGGACTTCATCAAGGCCAGCGGTACACGGGCGGCCTTCGGCACAGCGATGGACGCGGCCCTGGAGCGCTACGACGTGCTGATCTCGCCAGGCGTGGCCATTGCGCCGTTCACCGCTGGCCAGGAAGTCCCGGAAGGCTCGGGCATGCGCCGTTGGACGGAATGGGCCGGGTTCAGCTACCCGATCAATCTCAGCCAGCAGCCCGGTGCTGCCATCCCGTGCGGCAAGACGGCGGATGGAAGGCCGATCGGGCTGCAGATCGTGGGTGCCCGCGGTGCCGACGGCCGTGTCTTGGAGATCGCGCAGGCGATCGAGGATCTGGGGATCACGCGGAACTGATTCGACAGGGGGAAAGCAGATGACCAACCGGCGTGGGTTGCTGATGGGTTCGGCGGCACTTGGCAGTGCCGCCATGATGCTGGCATCGATGAACCGCGAGGCCCGCGCCGAGGGAGAGCCCATCCCGATCGGATCGGCGCTGCCCATGTCGGGCTTTGCCGCGGCCGACGGCATCGAGTTCAAGAACGGGCTGGAACTCGCCGCCGAGGAGATCAATGCAGCGGGCGGCATCCTGGGCCGGCCGATCGAACTCCATGTCGAGGACACCAAGGACATGGGGGCGGACGTCGTCACCCAGGCCATGCAGCGCCTGGTCGACCGCTTCTCGGTGCCAGCGATCATCAACGGCTACAATGTCGGCACCAACATGGTGGAGATGGACGTCGCCGCCGACAACGACATCATCTTCCAGCACTACAACACGTTGATCTCGCACAACGAGAAGTTCAAGAGCGACCCGGAACGCTACTATAGCTGCTTCCAGGGCGACCCGCCGGAATTCTACTACGGCCCCGGCTGCCTGCTGTTCCTGAAGAACCTGATGGAGACGGGGCAGTGGAACGCCCCGAACAACAAGATCGCGATCGTGCCCTCGGCCAACGAGTACTCGATCGTGATTGCCAACGCGGTGAAGGCACAGGCCGAGCAGTACGGCTTCACCGTCAGCCTGTTCGAGACGGTGCCGTTCCCGACCAACCAGTGGGGCCCCACGCTGGCCAAGCTGCGCCAGGACCCGCCGGCTGCCATTATCGTGACACATTTCCTGCCGCAGGACCTGGCCCAGTTCATGGTCCAGTTCCTCACCCAGCCGATCAACTCTCTGGTCTACATGCAGTATGGCCCGTCGTTGCCGGCCTTCCGCGAGATCGGCAAGGAGGCGGTGAACGGCGTCATCTATTCTACGGTGATCGGCTGCCTGCCCGACGACTTTTCGGCCGAGTACCGCAAGAAGTACCGGGAGAAGTTCGGGCCGAACGCGGCCTTCATCACGGGGTCGCAGACCTATGACGGCCTTTGGCACTATGCCCTGTCGGCTGCGATCGCGGGTGGACCGGGTGCGCCGTTCGAGAAGGAGCAGATCAGCAAGGTGGCAGCCGCCATGCGCCGCCTCATCTACCGTGGCGTGAACGGCATCTACCGCGTCGATCCGGAGGGGCAGTCGGGCTACTGCTACCCGACCCAGCTTTCCGACCCGTCGCTCGGCATGCCGCACCAATTCCTGCAGCACCAGGACTTCACGACCGACCCCAAGCTGATCTCGCCGGCGCTCTACGCCACGGACCAGTTCGTGCTGCCGCCATGGTTCAAGGCGTGAGCCGACGCAGCCGATGACGAACGGCGGCCCGCTCCTGGTGTGCGACGGCGTGAGCAAGCATTACGGCTCGCTCAAGGCCGTCGACCAGCTCTCTCTCGTGCTGGAGCCGGGCGAGGTGCTGGGCATCGGCGGACCGAACGGGGCCGGCAAGACGACGCTGTTCGACGTCATCACCGGCATCGCCCCGGCGACGGAGGGGCGGGTGGTCGTCCAGGGCGTGGATGTCACCCGATCCACGCCCGACCGGATCTGCCAGCTGGGCCTGGTGCGGACCTTCCAGCTGAACGCGGCGTTCGACAGCCTGAGCGTGCGCGACAACATCCAGCTGGCTGCCTATTTCGGCAAGGCGCGCAAGGGGCTGCCGACGTTCCGGTTCGGGCCGGGCGCGCTGCGCCGGACCGAGATGGCGCTGGACCTGCTGGGGCTGGGCGCCAGTGCCGGGCGGATGGCAGGCGAACTGCCCGTGCTGGAGCGCAAGCTCCTGATGATCGCCAGCGCGGTCGCGACCGACCCGAAGATCGTCCTGCTCGACGAGCCGGTCGGTGGGCTGAACCCGCACGAGATCGACCGGATCGTCGAGGTCGTCCAGAAGCTCAGGGCGTCGGGCATCACCGTCGTGCTGATCGAGCACGTGATGCGCTTTCTCCTGCAGCTCTCGACCCGGGTGGTGATCATGCACCAGGGACGCTCGATCTATGAGGGCCCGCCGCGCGGCGTGCCGGAGGATCCGAAGGTGGTCGAGACCTATCTTGGCGCGGCCACGACCCGACGGCTTCAGCGATTCTTCGAGGACGCCCCGGCGCATGGCTGAGGCTGCTCTTGCCATCGAAGGGCTGGTGACCGGCTATGATCGTCGGGACGTGCTGGCCGGGATCTCGCTGAGCGTGCCGGAAGGCAGCCTGGTGACCGTGGTCGGACCGAATGGCCATGGCAAGTCCACCCTCTTGCGCGCCATCTCGGGGCTGTTGCCAACGCGGCGCGGCTCGATCCGGCTGTTCGGCAAGCCGCTGGGCGGGCTGGCACCGCATGCCGTGGCCGCCGCGGGCGTCGTCCATGTCCCGCAAGGCGACATGCTGTTCCCGGAGATGACCGTCCACGAGAACCTGATGATGGGCGCCTACCTGGAGCAGGACCATGCGATGATCGAGCGCCGCCTCGCGGACGTGGAAGCGCTGCTGCCCAGGCTCGCCGAGCGGCGCGGCCAGCTGGCCTCCTCCCTGTCCGGTGGCGAGCGGCGGATGGTCGGGATCGGGCGCGGGTTGATGATGGGGGGAAGGGTCATGCTGATCGACGAGCCTTCCCTCGGTCTGGCGCCGATCATCATCGAGCAGGTCTACCAGGTGATCGCACGCCTCAAGGAGTCGGGCCGCACCATCCTGCTGGTCGAGGAGAACCCGGCACGCGTCGCGGATCTCGCCGACGAGATCCACCTGCTGGACAATGGCAAGGTGGTCTGGTCCGGCCTGCCCAGCGTCCTGCTCGAGCGCGACGAGCTCCTCGAAACCTATCTGGGGGGCTGAGCCAGGCGATGGAAATCCTTGGTCCCGTGTTCGTGGCCGGCATCACCACCGGCGCCCTCTACGCCCTTGCCACGATCGGCCTCTCGCTGGTCTGGGGCGCGCTGGGCATGCTGAACATGGCCCATGGCGCGATGCTGACGATCGGCGGCTATGCGGCCTTCACGCTGGCGACCTGGATGGGCGCGCCCTGGCCGCTCGCGGTGCTGGCGCCGATCGTGGTCGGCGCGCTGGTGGGTGCCGCCATCTACGCGCTGGTGGCGCACCCCCTCCTGGCGCGGGCGCCCAGGAGCTTCGAGACCAACGTGATCATCGCGACGTTCGGCGTGGCGATCGCGCTGGAGAATGCCGTGCTGCTGATCTTCGGCGGCCAGCCGTTCGGCCAGTCCATCGCGCTGTCGGGCAATCTGCAGGTCGCTGGTGTATTCATACCGTGGCAGAATCTCCTCATCGTGCTGGTCGCGTTCGCCTTGATGGGGGCTACGGCGCTCTTTCTTGCACGAACACGGACAGGACGTGCTATCCGCGCAACCGCTCAGAACCGCGAGGCGGCCCAGTTGATGGGCGTACCGGTGGGTCGAGTATACCTGCAGGTGCTGGCGTTGTCGGGGGGCATCGCCGGCACCTGTGGACTCCTTGTCAGCTCCATCACGCAGCTTTCGCCCTCGCTCGGCGCCGATCCGATGCTGAAGGCGTTCATCATGTGCGTGGTGGCGGGGCTCGGGAACCTGCCGGGCGCCATCGCCGCGGCGTTCGTCCTGGCGCTGACCGAAGCTTTCGCGAGCTACGCGCTGGGTGCCCGCTGGGGCTTCCCGCTGCTCCTGGCGATCGTGATCCTGGTGCTGATCTGGCGACCGGACGGCCTGTTCGGCCGCGCCGCCATCCGCCGGCTGTGAGGGCGCACCCATGAGCCGAGCCGACCGTGGCCACCTGATCACCGCCGTGATCGTCCTCGTCCTCCTGGTGTCGCTGCCCTTCGTGGTCGACAGCCGCTACATCCTGGGCCAGGTCATCCTGGCCCTGTTCTACGCCATCGTCGCATCGCAGTGGAACCTGCTGTTCGGCTTCGCCGGCGTGTTCTCGCTGGGGCAGATGGCGCTGTTCGCGTTCGGCGGCTACGTCACGGCCATGCTGGGCTTCTATGGCGGCTGGTCGATGTGGCTGGCTATGCCGGTGGGCGCCATCGGCACCGTCATCTTCAGCCTGATCATCGGCCTCGCCTGCCTGCGCCTGGCCGGCGCCTACGTGGCGCTGCTGACACTGGCCGTGGCGCAGGTCATGTACCTGCTGATCGTCACCGATACCGACTGCTTCGTCATGCAGGGAGCCACCTGCCGGCAGTTCACGGGCGGCGCGGTGGGCTTCGCCCGATTCGGCGACCTCGGCACCCGGGCCCTGTTCAAGGCCAACTATCTCACGGCCAACTACGCCATCGTGGTGGCGCTGTTCGCGGTCACCATGCTGTTCACCTGGGCGGTGATCCGCTCGCCTTTGGGCCTGGCGTTCCAGGCCCTGCGCGACAATCCCGGTTGTGCGGTGGCGCGCGGCATCAACCGCTTCTCGACCCAGCTCGTCGTGTTCGGCGCGTCGGCCTTCTTCACGGGCCTGGCCGGCGGTCTCTATGCCGCGCATTTCCAGGCGATCGGCCCGGGCGTGCTCTCGCTCTCCACCCTCATGTTCATCATCGCGAT
This sequence comes from Geminicoccus sp., assembly GCF_036263595.1. Lineage (NCBI taxonomy): Bacteria > Pseudomonadati > Pseudomonadota > Alphaproteobacteria > Geminicoccales > Geminicoccaceae > Geminicoccus > Geminicoccus sp. Next base: position 25,300 of record NZ_DATAGQ010000205.1, read on the forward strand.
CGCGGTGGTCGGCGGGATCGGCAAGCTGTGGGGCCCGCTCGTGGGGGCGGTGATCCTGGTGCTGGCCGACGAGGGCATGCGGGAGATGGGCGAGTTTCGCACGCTGGGCCTGGGGCTCATCATCGCGGCCGCCATGGTGCTGATGCCGCGCGGCGTGATCGGCCTGGTCGAGGGACTGGTCGCCCGCTTCCGTCCTCAACCGAGCCAGCCGGACGCGGCGGCTCCTCATGCTGGAACGTCCCATGTTTGACACGATCGTGGTCGGTGCGGGCAGCGGCGGCTGCGTGGTGGCCGGCCGCCTGTCGGAGGATCCGGGCCGCAAGGTCCTGGTGCTGGAAGCGGGCCGTGCGGCGCCGCTGGCCTCCAAGATGCCGGCCATGTGGATCAGCATGGTGAACACGGAGGTGGACTGGGGCTACCACACCGTGCCGCAGCCGGGCTGCCGGATGCGCCGGATCTTCTGGCCGCGCGGCAAGATGGTCGGCGGGTCGGGTGCGCTCAACGCGATGATCTATATCCGCGGGCTGCCGTCCGACTATGACGGCTGGGCCGCGCTGGGCGCCACCGGCTGGGCGTGGAAGGACGTGCTGCCGGTCTTCAAGAAGTCCGAGCACAACGAGCGGTTCGGCAACGACGAGCTGCATGGCTCGGGCGGTCCGCTCAACATCGCCGATGTGCCCTATATCGATGCCACCGAGAAGCTGTGGATGGAGGCCTGCCAGAACGCCGGCATCCCGCGCTGCGAGGACTTCAATGGCGTCAGCCAGGAAGGCGTCGGCTTCTTCCAGCTGTTCTGCAAGAACGGCGAGCGGTTCGGCACGGCCAAGGCCTATCTGGAGCCGGCGCTGGAGCGGCCGAACCTGACGGTCGAGACGGGCGTTCTCACCACGCGGCTGATCATCGAGAACGGCCGGGCGATCGGCGTCGAGTACCTGAAGAACGGCCGGCCGCACACGGCCCACGCCTCCTCGGAGGTCGTGCTGGCGTCCGGCTCGATCGGCTCGGCCCAGCTCCTGCTCCTGTCCGGCGTGGGCCCTGCGGACGAGCTGAAGGCGGTGGGCGTCCGCGTGGCTCACGACCTGCCGGGCGTCGGCAAGGACATGCAGGACCACATCAACATCCCGACGACCTTCCACACCAAGGATGCCGTCGGCATCGGCGGCATGACCGGCGAGGAGATCCGGGCGGCCATCGACGAGTGGACGCAGAAGCGGACGGGCGCCATCACCAGCAACTGGGCGGCGGCCGGTGGCCATGTCCGCTCCCGGCCGGAAGTACTGGAGCCGGACCTGCAGTTCTATGGCGTGATCGCGGCCAACCGCGACCATGCCCGCTATCTGTCATCGCGCCCGGGCATCACGCTGCATGCGACGCTGCAGCGGCCAAACAGCCGGGGCGAGCTGACCCTGCGCTCGGCCGATCCCTTGGAGCATCCGAACCTCGATCCTCGCTACTTCGTCTCCGACCCCACGGGCACGGACGTGACGACATTGGCCGAGGGCGTGAAGCTAAGCCGGCGGATCGCGGCAGCCTCACCGCTGGCTGACATCATCGACTGCGAGATCACGCCGTCTGCCGAGGCGCGGACCGATGCGGAACTGGCCGACTATGTGCGTGGACACTGCACCACGCTCTACCATCCCGCCTGCACCTGCCGGATGGGCACCGACGAGATGGCGGTGACCACGCCGGAGCTGAAGGTGCGGGGGATCGAGGGGCTGCGGGTGGCTGATGCCTCGGTGTTCCCGAAGATGGTGTCGGGCAACACCAATGCGCCGACCATCATGGTCGCGGAGCGCTGCGCGGAGTTCATCCGGCAGGGCTGAAGCGCGTAGAAAATTTGCTAACCCGTTGATCTTCCTGAGCTGCTCGGGTTCGTTCATGCGATAGCAAGCTTTGCATGCGCAAACCCCGCAGCGCGTGCAGCGGGACCGCGCACTATCGCATGAACGGCGTGGTACGCGCCTGCGGCGCCTAGACGCTGCGCCGTTCGAAATCCCGCTGCATGTTGGACATGAGCACGAGGTTGCGCAGGCGGAACAGGTCGATCAGCTGGCCGATGCCGAGCAGGCCGAAGGTGAACAGCCAGAGCAGGCCGGTCCAGATGAAGCCCAGGTAGAAGCGGTGGATGCCGCAAAAGCCGAAGATGCAGAGCAGCCAGAGCCAGAACGAGGTTCCCACGGACTTCACACTCATCAAGCAGGCTCCAGCAGACAGTTCGTCACGACAAGGCGGCCGAAGGAAAACACGTCCGGCCACCTTCTCTCCTGCATGTAGGAAGCCTACCGCATTTCCCAACGGGCTCAGGACATAGGCCGGCCGATCTGGCGGAAGGCGGCGCGCAGGGTGTCACGCATCGGTGCTGGCAGGCGGGTATGCATCACGACGCGGCTGGCCGGCATGACGGGCAGGTCGTCCAGCACCGCGCAGCGGGAAGGGACGTGGGTGCGGCCGACGGCGGTCACACCCAGGCCTGCCTCCACCGCTGCCTGAAGGGCAGTGACCGAGCCGCCCTGGAACACGATGCGCCAGGGCAGACCCCGCTCGTCGAGCGCACGGGTCATGGCGGCCTTCACGTCGCACTGGCCACGCAGGGCCACGAGGTCGACCGGGCGGTTCACGCGTTCCGCAAGGCGATCCGCGGCGATCCACACCAGCGGCTCCTCATAGAGATGAATGCCGTCGCGCCGGTCGGCGTCCTGGCGGACGATGGCGGCATCGGCTGCGCCCACATCATAGGCGGCCATCATGTCGGCGGACGTGCCGACCACCACGTCGGGGACAAGGCGGGGCTGGGCGTTGCGCAGGCTCTGCAGGGCGGAGGGCAGCCGGCCCGCCGTGGCATGGTCGCTGACCGCGAGGCGCAGGGTCGGCTCGTCCGCGGCAAGATCGTCCATCGCCGCCAGCGCCTCGTCATGCGTGCCGACGATCCGCCTGGCCCAGGGGAGGAAGAGCCTGCCGTCCTCGGTGAGCGCCACCGCGCGCGGCGTGCGCGCGAGAAGGCGCTTGCCCAACTGATGCTCCAGCTTGGCCACGCGGACGCTGATGGCGGACTGGGTGGCGGCCAGGCACTCGCCGGCTGCCGTGAAGCTCCGCAGGTCGGCCGCAGCGATGAAGGAGCGGATCTGGTCGAGGTCGAGGTTGCGCATGAGCATGATGATGAACAAGCATCACAGAGAGCTCAAGCATTCGCTTCTGATATGATAGCTGCCCGAGCATGCTTCTCCCGGGAACCAGCCGAGGAGGCCATCATGCCCATCATCACGATCAAGCTCGCTGCGCTTCGTCCGGTCGAGAACGTGGAACGCCAGGTGGCGGCCGACATCGTGCGGCTGTCGACCGACATCCTGCGCAAGAAGCCGGAGCTCACGGCGGTGGTCGTCGAGCGCGTCGATCCCGGCACATGGTTTGCCGGCGGTGCGTCCCTTGCCGAGCAGAAGGCATCCAGCTTCTGGCTGGAGATCAAGGTCGTGGATGGGACGAACACGAAGGACGAAAAGGAAGCCTTCGTGGCTGCCGTCTTCAGCCGGATGAGGGACCTGCTCGGTGATCTCCACCATGAAAGCTATGTGCACGTGCACGAGGTATCCGCCGATGCCTATGGCTTTGGAGGCCTCACCCAGGAACGGCGCTACATCGAGGGGAAGCTCGGACTGCCGGCGCGTGCTGCCGCCTGAACGGCCGGGACCCGTTGACCCCCTGGCGCCCAGCCGCCAACAAGGCTGAAACAGGGGGTACGTCGATGCGTGATGGCAGGTTCGGCTTCGGTCTGATCGGGGCGAGCACGATCTCGCGGGAGCGCATGATCGGCGCCATGAACGAGAGCGGCGTGGCCCTGCCGGTGGCGGTCTACAGCCGGGACATGGCGAGAGGACGCGCGTTCGCCGACGAGATGGGCATTCCCAAGGCCTATGACCGGCTGGACGCAATGCTGGCCGACCCGGCCATCGACGGGGTCTATGTCGCCAGCACCAACGAGCGGCACCATCGCGAGGTGCTGGCCTGTGCTGCCGCCGGCAAGCACGTGCTCTGCGACAAGCCGCTCGCGATGAGCGTGGAGGAAGCGCAGGACATGGTGCGGGCCTGTCGCGAGGCTGGCGTCGTGTTCGGCACCAACCACCACATGCGCTGCGGCGCGCACCACATCGCGATGCGCGACATCGTGCGGGAGGGAAAGCTCGGCGAGCTCGTGGCCATCCGGGTCGTGCACGGGGCGCTGCTGCCGGCCCACCTGCAGACCTGGCGGATCAACGATCCCTCGGCCGGGGCAGGTGCCATCATGGATCTGGCGGTCCATGACGCCGACATCGTGCGCTTCCTGACCGGCGACGAGATCGTCGAGGTCGGTGCCATGAGCGCCAACAGCGGCATGGGCACGGATAAGGTCGAGGATACCGCGCTCGGGATCTTCCGCACCGAGCGGGGCACGCTTGGGCATATCCACAACGTGTTCAACACCCCCTTCAACCGCGGCTCGATCGAGATCCACGGGACCAGGGGCTCGCTCTATGCCCAGGACAATATGGGCCAGTCGCCCGCGGGCACGCTCAGGCTGCGCGATGCGGACGGCGAGCGGGAGGTGCCGCTCGTGCACGAGGAACTCTATGGGCGGATGATCAAGAGCTTCGTGGCGGCAGCGCGCGGCGAGGGCGAGGTCGCCTGCAGCGGCGAGGACGGCGCGCGTTCGCTTGCCGTGGCGCTCGCCATGCTGGAAAGTGCCGGATCGAAGAAGATGGTTGCCGTGCCGAAGGTCGGCTAGCGAAGGGGTGGGGCATGTTCCTGGACTGGCGTGGGCAGGAGGTCACCGCCTCCAGCGCAGCGACGGTAGAGGGGATCGACGCCTTCGCCGTGAACTTCCTGGCCTACGAGAACGGGGCCGGGAAGGTGCTCAAAGCGGCGGACGAGGATCCGGACAGCACGCTCGCCAATGCCTATGCGGCGATGCTCTGGATGTTCATGGAGCGGGCCGATGCGCCGACCAAGGCCCGGCCCTATCTCGCCCGGGCGCAAAAGGCGGCCAGGCTCGCCAACGAGCGCGAGCGGATGGTGCTGGGGGCGGTCGAGGCTTGGGTGGATGGCGACGTCCCGCGCGCGATCCGGGTGGGCGAGGAGCTGCTGGACCGCTACCCGCGCGAGATGGCGATCGCGAAGGCCTGCCAGTACCATCATTTCAACCTGGGCGACCCGCCCGGCATGCTGCGGGTGGCGCACAAGGTCATGGGCGAGAATGCGGACCTCCCCTGGACCCATGGTCTGGCCGCGTTTGCCTACGAGCAGAGCCACATGCTGGCGGACGCGGAGCGTTGCGCGCGCCAGGCGATCGCGATCAGGCGCAAGGAGCCATGGGCGCATCATGCGCTGGCGCACGTATTCCTGACCCAGGGGCGGACAGGCGAGGCGCGGGCCTTCCTGGAGGACGTGAAGGAAAGCTGGACGAACCTGAACTCGTTCATGTTCACCCATGCCTGGTGGCATTTCTCGCTGGTGCTGATCGACCAGGGCGAGACCGACCGGATCCTGTCCTTCTACGACCAGAACATCTGGGGGGTGTGGAAGGAATACTCGCAGGATCAGATCGGCGCGGTATCGCTCCTGTCGCGGCTGGAGATGGTCGGGGTGGATGTTGGCGACCGCTGGCAGGACCTCGGCAACTACCTGGCCACGCGCGTCCACGACCATGTGCAGCCCTTCCTGAGCATGCAGTATCTCTATGGCCTGGCGCGGGCAGGGCGGCCGGAGGCGGATGCGATGATGGCGAGCATCCGCGAGCATGCGCGGACCTGCCCCGTGTTCGCGCGGCCGGCCTGGAGCGAGGTGGCGGTGCCGGCCTGCGAGGGGCTGCTTGCTCATGCGCGCGGGGACGGCGAGACGACGGTGCGCAAGATGGGCATCGCCCTGCCGCGCCTGACCGAGATCGGCGGCAGTCATGCCCAGCGCGGTTTGTTCGAGCAGGTGATGCTGGACGCGTTGATCCGCACGGGGCGCTACGTGGCGGCCCAGCAGATCCTGGAGCAGATGCGCGGAGCCTACCCGGACAGCAGGCCGCTCTATCCGAAGCTGGAGGACATCTATGTGCGACTGGGCCTGCCGGAAGAGGCGGCCCGCATCGCGGCTGCGGCGAAGGCCCGCGGGATCAGGGGCTACGCCTGATCGAACGGAACCACGAATCCAGCCCCCATACGAACCGGTGTCCGCTTGCCTCGTAAGGCCGTGATCGGCCCGGTCCCGACGACCGGCGACACCAGGACACCGTCCCAACCGTTGTCAGAGCCTGCACCACGGGAGAAGCGGGTGTCGGCTGTTCCATCCTTGGCGCGTGACGGCCAGGCCAAGCCGGTCAAGAAGCCGGCGGCCAAGAAGTCGGCCATGGCGCAGCACCGGCCGAAGAAGGTCCGCCAGGTTCAAGCGCGCCGCCAGTTCGGCGTGCTGGCGCTGCGGCAGCGCGGCAATGCGGTGTCGGTGATGCTGGTGACCTCGCGAGGGACAAGGCGCTGGATCATTCCCAAGGGCAATCCGGAGAAGGGCAAGACCGGCGCCGAGGTCGCGGCGATCGAGGCCTTCGAGGAGGCGGGCCTGCTGGGCGAGGTCTGGAACAAGCCGATCGGCCATTACCTGGCACCCAAGCACCTGACGTCCGGCAAGATCGTGCAGTGCGCGATCGAGGTCTATCGGATGGATGTCGAGGAGGTGCTGGACGACTGGCCGGAAAAGGGCCAGCGCGCGCGGGGATGGTATGCGCTCGACGAGGCCGCGATGCTGGTCGGCGAAGGGGGCCTCGTTGCCCTCATCCTGGAACTGAACGCCCAGCTCATCCGGGGCTGACGTCACCGCTCTGTCACACGAGACGCCTAGGAGCCGCACCTACCGGAGCGGCGTTATGCCGGTCGAGTGTCCACGGAAGAGCGAGATGATCCGTCCTATCATGGCAGCGGCGCTGGCAGGCGCCTTGCTGACGAGCCAGGCTTTCGCCGCGGAAGGCAGCCTGGTCCTCTACACCAGCCAGCCGCAGACCGACGCGCAGCAGACGATCGACGCGTTCAAGGCGGAGCATCCCGACGTCGAGATCAGTTTCGTGCGCGACGGCACGCCGAAGATCATGGCGAAGCTGCGGGCCGAGCTGGAAGCGGGAGCGCCGCAGGCCGACCTGCTCCTGATCGCCGATGCGGTCACCATGGAGGGGCTGAAGCGGGACGGGGTGCTGATGGCCCATGAGGGTGCAGACGTCTCGGCCTACCCGGCCGGCATCCACGACCCGGCCAAGTTCTGGTTCGCGACCAAGCTCATCACGACCGGCATCGTCTACAACACGGGCGCCCCTTTCGTGCCGGCCTCCTGGCAGGACCTCCTCAAGCCGGAGGCCAAGGGGCTGATCGCGATGCCGAGCCCGCTCTCGTCGGGTGCCGCACTGATCCACACCGTGACGCTCACCTCCAACCTGCCAGACGGCTGGGGCTATTACGAGGGGCTGGCTGAGAACGATGCGCTAGCCGAGGGTGCCAATGGCGGGGTGCTCAAGGCCGTGGCGGGCGGCGAGAAGCTGTTCGGCATGATCGTCGACTTCATGCCGATCCGCGAGCAGGCCAAGGGCGCGCCCGTCGCCTTCGTGTTCCCGCAGGAAGGCGTGTCGGCCGTGACCGAGCCGGTGGCGATCCTGAAGACCACGCAGAACCCCGAGGCCGCCAAGGCCTTCGTGGACTTCCTCCTGTCGACGAAGGGCCAGGAGCTGGCGTCGGCCCAGGGCTACATGCCGGCCGATCCGACGGTGGCGCTGCCGGCCGGCTATCCTGCCCGCGAGACGATCAAGGTGCTGCCGTTCGATCCTGCCGCTGCCCTTGCGGCCGAGAACGAGAACCGCGCCCGGTTCGAGAAGATCTTCCAGCAGTGATCGCAGCCCTGCCGGCACGGCACCAGGACGGCCTGCGGGAAGGCAGGCTCTGGCAGGGCCTGCTGCTCCTGGTCGTGCTGGTGCTGGCGGGCCTGCCGACGGCAAGGCTGCTGGCGCAGGCGCTGGGCGGCAGCGCCCTGGCCCTGCTCCTGGCCCCGGCCAGCCTGGAGGCCACCTGGCACAGCATCGAGAGCGGGGTGCTGTCGACGGTGCTGGCCCTGCTGCTGGGCGCCGGGATGGCGCTGCTCCTAGGCTTGTCGGACCTGCCCCGGCGGCGGGCGATCGGCATCCTGTTCGTGCTGTCGATGCTGGTGGCCCCGCAGGTCACCGCCCTGGCCTTCACCGTCATGGCGGGGCCGGCCTCGCCCTTGCTGAACGCCGTGGGCCTGGCGCCGGCTCCCGGCACGGCGAACCCCTTGATCGGCCGTGGCGGGGTGATCCTGGTGCTGGGGCTGCACCATGCGCCGCTGGTCACGATCCTGGTCCTGGCCGGGCTGAAGACCATCCCGCACGAGCTGATCGAGGCGGCGAGCCTGGGCGGTGCCGGCAGCAGGGCGATCATGCGCTGGATCGTGCTGCCGCTGCTGACGCCGCACCTGGCAGCGGCCGCCCTGCTGGCCTTCGTCGCCGCGTTCGGGAATTTCGGCATTCCAGTCCTGCTCGGCATGCCCGCAGGCTACCTCACCCTGCCGACCCTGATCTATCGCCAGCTGGTCGGCAGCGGCACCGGCGTCATCGACCAGGCGGCGACCCTCTCGATGGTGGTGGCGGTCCTGGCGCTGGTGCCGACGGCGCTGGCGGCCCTGGTGCTGGCGAAGAACGCCACGCGGCGCAGCATGGAGCGGCCGCTGCAGCCCTTCTGGCGTCTGGGCGGCTGGCGCTGGCCTGGCAGCTTGGCCGCATGGATGCTGGTCGGGATCGTGCTGGTCCTGCCGCTGGCCTCGCTGCTCGCCTCGGCCCTGGCACCCACCTACGGCGCGCGCCTCACGCCGGCTTCCGCGACCCTGTCCCATTTCGTCGAGGTGCTCTGGCGGCAGGACGTGACGGTGCGGGCCTTCCGCAATTCCTTCCTGTTCGCGGGCGGGGCGGCCTTGCTGCTGGCCCTGTTCGCCGTCCCGCTCGCCCATGGCCTGGACCGCGCCCCCAAGCGCGCCCGCACGCTGCTGCTGCCCCTGATCGAACTGCCCTACGCCTTGCCGGGCATCGTCCTGGCGATCGCGTGCATCCTCCTGTTCGTCCAGCCGCTGCCGATCCTCGGGATCTCGATCTATGCGACGCCCTGGATCATCCTGTTCGCCTATGCCGGCCGCTTTCTGCCGATCGTGCTGAAGGCGCCGCTGGCGGCGATGGCGCAGATGGAGCGGGCGCAGGAGGAGGCAGCGGCGGTCGATGGGGCCGGACTGGTGGCGAGGCTCTGGCATGTCGTCCTGCCGTCACTCTGGCCGGCGGTGGCGGCGGGCGGGCTGCTGGCCTTCCTCCTGGCGTTCAACGAGCTCACCGTGTCGGCACTGCTCTGGACGGCGGGGACGGAGACGCTTGGTGTCGTCCTCTTCTCGCTCGAGGAGGCGGGGCTGGTCAGCGAGGCGAGCGCGGTGGCGCTGTCGGCAACAGCGGTGGTGGCGCTGCTCGTGGTCGTGATCGACCGGCTGGGGGACCGGCTGCCGGCGGGCACGCTGCCCTGGCGGTTCTAGCTCAGCCGGCCCGGCGGTGCCGGCGGACCTTCGTCCGGTTGCCGCAGGTGCTCATGTCGCACCAGCGTCGCGAACCGTTCCTGCTGGTGTCGATGAACAGCCAGCCGCAATCCTCGGCCGGGCACTGCTTGAGGCGGGTGAGGTCACCTCTCTGGAAGAGGTCCATGGCCGACCAGGCGACGGGCCCCAGCAGCGATGACTGAGGCGGCCCGGCCGCGAAGCAAAGAGCACAGTGTCCGTCATCGCTCGGCGCAAGCTCGGCCTGGGCCAGCGAAGCGCAGGCGGACTGCCTGAGCGTGTCGAGGTCGGCCGGGGGCAGGGTGCGTCCGTGGGCGATCGCCGCCCCGATCCGATGGACGGCCTCGCGCAGCCGAAGGGCGGATTCCAGCAAGTGATCCGCCAGGGCCCGATCCGCCTGCAGCGCGGCACGAACGGGTGCAGCCGCCTCGTCCGGCAGCACCGAGGCATGCATGGCCCAGTCCAGCAGATCGCCGGCCTGCCGCAGATGCTCGATCGGCTTCGGCAGGTTCCGGCCGCCTGCGGTGTTGGCGAAGTCGAGGGCCAGGACGCCACCTACCAGCGACAGACTGCCTGCAAACGATCCGGTCAAGCCATTCTCCAGCGTGCCCGCTCAGTCGGGAACGTAACCGTTGAAAGCACGTTTATTGGTTACGAATACGCGGACGATGGTGTCCAACCTGCCTGCCAGCAGGTACCGCCAAGACCGGAGACGTGCCCAAGCTTTGGGGCAGTCCTTTGAGGAGACGGATCATGGAGTCTGGCCTGAACCGAGGCAACGAGGCACGTGTGCCCGAACGGAGCGTCCGGCACCATTTCATCGATATCGACGGCAACAGGACCTTCTACCGCGAGGCCGGTCCGCTGGATGGCCCGGTGGTCCTGCTTCCGCATGGCTATCCGTGCTCCTCCTTCGAGTTCCGCAACCTCATGCCCAAGCTGGCGGACCACTGGCGCCTGCTGGCTCCGGACTTCCCGGAGTTCGGCTACAGCGACACGCCCGGCCGTGCCAGCTTCGCCTATACGTTCGACGGCTATGCCGCCTTCCTGGACCGCTTCGTCGAGAAGATGGGGGCCAGCCGTTTCGTGCTCTACCTCCACGACTACGGCTCCTGGATCGGGCTCAGGCTGGCGATGCGGCGCCCGGAGCGGGTGGCGGCCCTCGTCATCCAGAACGGCGACATCTACGAGGACCAGTTCGGGCCCAGATACGAGGCGCTCAAGGCCTTCGCGGCCGATCCGACACCGGAGCGGCGGCAGCAACTGGCGCAGACCGTGAGCGAGGAAGGGTTTCGCGACGAGTTCCTGAACGATGTCCGGCCCGAGCTTGCGATGCGGATCAGCCCGGATCTGTGGCAGCTGGCCTGGTCCCAGCTCAACCAGCCCGCCCGGCGCGAGATCATGGTCGGCCTGATGGACGAGTGGCGAGAGAACCTGTGCTGGTTTCCTCGCTACCAGACTTATCTGCGCGAGCACCGGCCGCCGACCCTGATCGCCTGGGGCCCCCAGGACGGCTACATGCCGGAAGGTGCGGCACGCGCCTATCTGCGGGACCTGCCGGACGCGGAACTGCACCTGCTCGATGGCGGGCACTGGCTGCTGGAGACCAACCTGGACGAGGTCGCGGCAATCGCGCGCGACTTCCTCGAGCGCAACTATGACGGAGAGCGGATATGACTGGAGCGAACGGTCCTGCCATCGCGCGAATCTGGCGGGGTCGCGTGCCTGCGGCCCGTGCCGACGAGTACGAGGCCTATCTCCACGAGCACGGCATCAAGCCGCTGATCGAGAAGGCGATGGGCGTGCAGTCGCTCCGCGAGGATCGGGAAGGGGAGACGGAGTTCGTGACCATCTCCTACTGGGAGAGCGTGGAAGCCATGTCGCGCTTCGCGGGCAACGAGCCTGCGCGCATCCACCACCTGGAGCGGGATCCTGAGTTCCTGATCGAGCTGCCGACGAGCGTGCAGATCCTGCAGATCCGGACCGCCCACGGACGGACCGGCGACGGCCGCGGCTGAGGCGGCAACGGGAACGCCGGATGCCTGGGCTGGTTCACCCCCTTGTCCGGCGGATGGTCCGCGGATGAAGTTCCAGCGAGAGGAAAACCAGCCATGCAGCACGTTTCACCAGAGATGAAGTCGTGCATCGAGGCCTGCCTTTCCTGCTACCAGACCTGCCTTTCGACCGCGATGGGGCACTGCTTGGAGATGGGCGGCAAGCATACCGAGCCCAGGCACTTCAAGCTGATGATGGCCTGCGCGGAGATCTGCCGGACATCGGCGCATTTCATGCTGATCGGCACCGAGCACCACAAGCACACCTGCCGCGAGTGCGCCGAGATCTGCACGGAATGCGCGGAGGATTGTGCAAGGATCGGCGAGATGGACGAGTGCGTGCAGGCCTGCCGGCGCTGTGCCGAGAGCTGCCGGACGATGGCGGCCTGACCTACTCGACCTCGAGGATCACCGGGGCGTGGTCCGAGGCGATTTTCGCGGCACGCGGCGTCGGATCGATCCGGCAGGCGGTGGCCTTGTCGATGGCATGCGGCGACAGGAGGAAGTGGTCGATCCTGAGGCCATGGCCGGCCTCGAAGGCGCGGCCCTGGTAGTGCCACCAGGAATAGTCCTCGCCGGCCGGGTTGAGCCAGCGATAGGCGTCGTAGAAGCCGCGGTTGACGACCCGCCGCCAGGCCGCCCGCTCGTCGGGATGGTAGCAGATGCCGCCGTCCCAGCCGGCCGGGTCGTAGATGTCGATCGGCTCCGGTGCGACGTTCCAGTCGCCGCCGACGATCACGGGCGTGCCGTCGGCGGCGAGAGCCGTCATGCGGGCGCCGATGCGGTCGAAGTAGCGCAGCTTGTAGGTGAAGGAATCGGAGCCGACCGACGTGCCGTTAGGCAAATAGAGCGAGGCGACCCGGTAGGGGCCGACCGTGGCCTCGATCCAGCGGGCCTGGCTGTCCTCGTCGGCCCCGGGCAGGCCGCGCACGACGTCCTTGGGCTCCTGCCTGGAAAGGATCGCGACGCCGTTGAGCGGTGCCGAGCCCCATAGTGCCATCTGGTAGCCGCGGCTCGTGAACGGCTCGGCCGGGAACTTGTCGTCGGTGACCTTCGTCTCCTGCAGGAGAAGGACGTCCGGCTGTTCCGTGTCGATCCAGCCGAGCAGCGCGTCCAGGCGCGCGCGGACGCCGTTCACGTTCCAGGCGACAAGCTTCATGAAGATCTCACCGACGGGGAAGGGCGAGCCCGCCGGCTCACATGGCGAAGCTGGTACCGCAGCCGCAGGACGAGGTCGCGTTCGGATTCCTCACCTGGAAGTACGAGCCGTTGAGGTCCTCGACGAAGTCCAGCTCCGAGCCGATCAGATACAGGAGCGACATGCCGTCGATGACAACCTTGGCGTCCTGCTTCTGGATCACGATGTCGTCCGGCTCGCCGTTAGTGCCCAGCGCGAACTCGTACTTGAATCCGGAACAGCCGCCGCCGGACACGCCGACGCGCAGATGACCCTCGCCCAGGCCCTCACGTTCGAGGATCGTGCGGATCCGGCGAGCCGCACGTTCGGAGACCTGGAATGGCTCGGGCCGCGGGTTCGGTTGCGACATGGGACGCCCCTGACGTTGGGATACGCGCCGGCCGGACAAAGGAGCCGGCAGATGACGCGTGCTCATCCCAAAGTAGGCAGTGCCGTAGTATTGTCAAACCACGCCCACGCGTCGGAGGCTTCCATTTCCGCATCGTCCCCCCCGAACCACAGCGCGCGTGCCCCTAATGCGGCCGATCCTTCGCGCAGCCGCGGGCGTCTGGTCCCCGAGCCGGACGCTTGGCCGCGCTCGCCCTGGCAGCGGGACCGCGACCGAATCGTGCATGCCACGGCCTTCCGGCGGCTGGAGGCGAAGACCCAGGTGTTCGCCGCGATCGATGGCGACCATTTCCGGACCCGGCTGACCCATACGCTGGAAGTGAGCCAGATCGGCCGGACGATCGCGCGGGTGCTGCGGGTCGACGAGGACCTGACCGAGGCGATCTCGCTCGCCCACGATCTCGGCCACAGCCCGTTCGGCCATGCCGGCGAGGAGGCGCTGAACGCCTGCCTGCGCGATGTCGGCGGCTTCGACCACAACGTCCAGACCTTCCGGATCCTGACGCGGCTGGAGCGGCGCTACGCGGCCTTCGACGGGCTGAACCTGACGGCGGAGACGCTGGAGGGCGTGGTCAAGCACAATGGCCCGCTGGAAGGACCCGTGCCGGCCGCCATCGCCGACTGGAACGCCCGCCAGGACCTGCGCCTGCAACTGCAGCCCTCGGTCGAGGCGCAGATCGCGGCCCTGGCCGACGACATCGCCTATTGCAGCCATGACGTGGACGATGGGCTGCGGGCCGGATTCTTCCAAGCCCAGGACCTGCGCTGCCTGCCGCTCGCCGCGGCCGTGCTGGATGAGGTGGAACAGCATGACGGCGGCCTGGAGCGCTCGCGGCTGGCCGGCGAGATCCAGCGTCGACTGATCGACCGGATGGTGCGGGACCTGCTGGCCGAGACGACCGGCCGCCTGAAGGAGCTGGCACCGGGATCGGCCGACGACGTGATGCAACTGCCGACCGCCTGCGTCGCATTCTCCCCGGCCATGCATCGCTCGGTGGCCGAGCTCAGAGCCTTCTTGCGCGAACGGGTCTGGCACCACTACACGGTCAACCGGATGACGCGGCGGGCCAAGCAGATCCTGCGTGCGCTGTTCGAAAGCTTCTTCGAGGCGCCGGAGTGCCTGCCTGAGGAGTGGCGGACCCGAGCCGGGGCTGCCGGCTCGCGGGCATGCGCGGAGGTCGTGCGCGACTACGTCGCCGGCATGACCGACCGGTTCGCCCTCGACGAGCATGACCGTCTCTTCAGGATTGCCCGTACCCGACCATGAATCCGCTAGCCTCGATCGAAGCCGACCTCCGGCAGGCCCTGCGCAGGCTGGCGGAAGCCGGGCGCCTGCCTGACGGGCTGGACCTGGACCGGGCCGGCGTGGAGATGACCAAGGACCCGCAGCACGGGGACGTGGCGACCTCCGTCGCGATGATGCTGGCCAAGCCCGCGAAGATGCGGCCCCTCGACATCGCGACGGCACTGGCCGACGAGTTGCGTGGGCGGCCCGGCTTCCAGGACGTGTCGGTGGCGCCGCCGGGCTTCGTCAACATCCGGATGGAGCCGGCCTTCTGGCAGGCCGTGGTCCCCGCGATCATGCGGGCAGGCGTCGATTTCGCCAGGGCGGACCTGGGCCAGGGGCGCCACGTCAATGTCGAGTTCTGCTCGGCCAACCCGACCGGGCCGCTCCATGTGGGCCATGCCCGCGGCACGGTGTTCGGCGATGCCCTGGCCTCGATCCTTCAGCGGGTCGGCTACCGGGTGACCCGGGAATACTACGTCAACGACGCCGGCGCCCAGGTCGAGACCCTCGCGCGCTCCTTGCACCTGCGCTACCGCGAGGTGATGGGCGAGGACATCGGCGAGATGCCCGAAGGGTTCTACCCCGGCCTCTACCTGATCCGGACGGCCGAGGCGCTCGCGGTGCGCGATGGCGACAAGTGGCTGCACCGGGACGAGGCGGAATGGCTGGAGCCGCTCAAGCGCTTCGCGGTCGATGCCCAGCTCGAGGTGATCAAGGACGATCTGGCGGCACTCGGCGTCCATCACGACCTGTTCCTGTCCGAGCGCTCGCTCATCGAGGACGGGATGATGCAGGCGGCGCTGGAGCGGCTGGAGGGGCTTGGCCTGCTCTATGTCGGCGAGCTGCCGCCGCCCAAGGGCAAGCCGCCGGAGGACTGGGAGCCTCGCCCGCAGCTCCTGTTCCGCGCCACGCAGTTCGGCGACGACGTCGACCGGCCGCTCAAGCGCTCGAACGGTGCCTGGACCTATTTCGCGGCGGACCTCGGCTGCCATTTCTCCAAGCTGCAGCGTGGCCATCAATGGCTGATCGACGTGCTGGGCGCCGACCATGGCGGCTACGTCAAGCGGCTGAAGGCGGCGGTCAAGGCGCTGTCGGAGGGCAGGGTCGAGCTGGAGGCGCGCCTTTGCCAGCTCGTCAGCCTGATGGACGAAGGCAAGCCGCTCAAGATGAGCAAGCGCGCCGGCCGGATCGTGACCATGCGGGACGTGGTGGACGAAGTCGGCAAGGACGTGATGCGGTTCATGCTGCTCACGCGGAAGAACGACGCGCCGCTGGAGTTCGATCTGGCCAAGGTGGTGGAGCAGTCGCGGGACAACCCCGTCTTCTATGTCCAGTACGCCCATGCCCGGGTCCGCTCGGTGTTCCGGCAGGCCGAGCAGCGCGGGCTGGGTCACCTCGCGACCGATCTGGGCGCATCGGACCTGTCGCTCTTGACCCACCCTGCAGAACTCGACCTACTGAAGAAGGCAGCCCTGCTGCCGCGCGTGCTCGAGCAGGCGGCCATGCATGCGGAGCCACACCGTATCGCTTTTTGGTTGACGGACGTCGCGTCTGAGTTGCACGGGCTCTGGACGAAGGGCTCGGAGGACGAGACGCTGCGGTTCCTGGTCGAGGGCGAGCCGGAGCGGTCGAGGGCGAGGCTTGCGATGCTGGAGGCGGCGCGCATGGCGATCGCCGCCGGGCTCGACATCCTGGGTGTCACGCCGGTGGACGAACTCCGCTGAGCAGGCACGTCTGAACGGTTTCCTGCAGAGAGCTTGGTCCAATGTCCGACAACTCGTTTGACGCCGCGCAAAAGGCCCTGAGGAACCGAGCGGTAGTCGATCTAGAGGAGCCGCTGCCCGAGGAGCAGCCCGCCCGCTGGTGGCTGCGCATCCTCGTGGTGCTGGTGTTCTTCGTGTTCGGCGGGATCGTGTGGATGTCCTGGCAGGACAATGCCGGCGACGGTACCCCGGTAGTGGTCGCGGCACCCGACCTGCCGATCAAGGAGAAGCCGGTGGATGCGGGCGGGATCACGCCGCGCAACGCCGACACCGCGATTGCGACGATGCTCGACGGCGGCCAGACCGGAGAACCCGGCACCCCGGCGGTCGGCCCCATCCCCGAAAGCACGCCCCCGGAGCGACCCGAGGAAGAGGTGATCCCGCCGGTCGAGCCCGCCGCGGGCGCCACGTCGTCCGAGCCTGCTGCGCCGTCCGCGCCTGTCCCACCAGCGGCGCCCACCGTCGCCATCGGTAACATCCAGCCCGAGGCGGGTGCGGAAGGCAACGTGCCTGCCGCGCCGCCGGTGGACGCGTTGCCGGACACCACCCCGCAGGCCCCTGCCGCCATGGCATCCAACGATCCGGCGTCGTCGGATCTGGTGGTGCGGCCAGCGCCTCCCCTGGACGGGGCGGTGAGCGCGCCAGCTGCAGCCCCGCTCGGTACGCCGGCCGACGCCCGGAGCGAGGGGTTCACGCCGGTCTTCCCGGACCCGCCCGCGGCCGACCCGGCCCCATCGACGACTGATACGGCAGCGCTTCCGGCCACGCCGGACCCGGCGATCGTGCCGGAGCCGGAGCCGGAGCCAGCGCCTGAGCCGGAGGTCGCGGCTGCGCCTGCGCGTCCCGAGCCTGAGCCTGAGCCTGAGCCAGCGCAGCCGGCGGCCGCGGGCGTGCGGCTGCAGGTCGCCTCGCTGCGCTCGGAGGAGGCGGCCCAGACGGCCTGGAACAGGATCCTGCAGCGGAACCGGGACGTGCTGGGCGGCATGGAGCCCGTGTTCGTGCAGGCGGAGGTGAAGGGTTCCACCTACTACCGCGCCCAGGCGACCGGCTTCTCGTCCCGGGCCGAAGCCCAGGCGGCCTGCACCAAGATGAAGAGCCGGGGAACGGACTGCCTGGTCGTCGGGCGTTGATGCTCGCCGCGGTCCTGGGGATCGAAGGGACCGTCCTGTCGCCGGGCGAGCGGTCGTTCCTGCGCGACACGCCGCCGGCGGGCGTGATCCTGTTCGCGCGCAATGTCATCGATCCCGCGCAGTTGCGGGCGCTCACGGATGCGATCCGCGCGGCATCCGCGCCGGCCCGGCCGCTCGTCTTCGTCGACCAGGAAGGCGGCCGGGTCATGCGGCTGAAACCGCCGGCCTGGCGCAGCCTCCCGGCCATGGCCAGGATCGGCCTGTTGTACGGCCAGGATCAGGAAGCGGCCGTGCGCGCGGCGCGCGGCGTGGGGCGACTGATCGGCACGGACTTGGCCGAGGCCGGGATCGACGTCGCCTGTGCGCCGGTCCTGGACGTGGCAGCACCCGGCCTGACCGAGGCGATCGGCACCCGTGCCTTCTCTTCCGACCCCGAGGTCGTGGCCGTCCTGGGCCGCGCTGTCGCCGACGGCCTGCTGGATGTCGGCATCCTGCCCGTGATCAAGCACCTGCCGGGCCATGGCCGGGCTCTGGTCGACAGCCATGTCGGCCTGCCGGTCGTGGATGCCACCCCTGCCGAGCTGGCGGAGCGGGACTATCGTCCGTTCCAGGCGCTCAACGACCTGCCGATCGGAATGACGGCGCACATCCTGTTTCGCGCGATCGATCCCGACCAGCCCGCCACCATGTCGTGCCGGATCATCGCGGAGGTGATCCGCGGACGGATCGGGTTCGACGGGTTGCTGCTGTCCGACGATCTCGGCATGGGCGCGCTCACCGGCGACCTGCCGAGCCGGGCCACGGCCTGCCTGGAAGCCGGGTGCGACCTCGCCCTTGCCTGCAGCGGGCGGATCGAGGACGCCCAGGCGGTGGCTCGCTCGGTTCCCGCTCTCGACGGCGATGGCGCCGTTCGCTACGCCCGCGCCTTGACTTGGTGCCCGAGCGAACGGGCGACCATCGACGTCGCCGCGGATGAGCATCATCTGCAGGCGACGCAGCTGGTCGCCTGAAGGAGCAGTCTTGGACGATCTGGCGACGCAAGCCCATATCCTCTCGATCTATCTCATCCCCTTGGTGCTTGCGATCACCATGCACGAGGCGGCCCATGCGCTGGTCGCCGACAAGCTGGGTGATCCGACGGCCCGCCAATTGGGTCGCGTCAGCCTCAATCCGCTGGTGCATGTCGACCCGGTGGGCACGCTGGTCCTGCCGGGGATCCTCCTCCTGAGCGGCAGCCCGTTCCTGTTCGGCTGGGCGAAGCCCGTCCCGGTCCGGTTCGGCTACCTCCGCCATCCGCGCCGGGACATGGCGCTGGTGGCGCTGGCAGGCCCCGGCATCAACATCGTCATGGCCTTCCTGGCGGGCCTGGCGCTGCACCTGACCGGCGGCTCGGGCAGCGACGTCGCCCGCTGGATCAGCGGCAACCTCGTGGCGTTCGTCACCGTCAACGTCGTGCTGGCCGTGTTCAACATGATGCCGCTGCTGCCCATGGACGGTGGACGGGTGCTGAACGCGATCCTGCCGACGGCGGAGCTGCGCTGGAAGCATGCGCAGACCGAGAAGTACGGCCTGATCATCCTCCTGGCGCTCCTGTTCGTGGGCCCGCTGCTGGGCTCGATCTGGGGCACGCAGGTCAACCTGATCGACCCAATCCTGCGCCCGCCGGTGGAATTCATGTTCAACCTGGTCGTCACGCTCACCGGGTCCGGCATTTATTTTGGGTTCTGAGGACGATCGCGACGGCTTCGTCGTCGAGCTGGAGGCCTTCCAGGGACCGCTCGACCTCCTGCTCGACCTCGCGCGCAAACAGAAGCTGGACCTGCGTGCCCTGGACCTGGTGGCGCTCGTCGACCAGTTCGTGGCTTATCTGCAGAGCGCCAGGCGGCAGGAGCTGACGGTCGCTGCCGACTATCTGGTGATGGCGGCCTGGCTGCTCTGGCTGAAGTCGCGCCTGCTGCTGCCGGACGAGCGGGCCGACGAGGTGGTCGAGGAGGCGGTCGACGACCTGGAGGCCCGGCTGCGCCAACTGGATGCGCTGAAGGCATTCGCCGCCGCGCTGGCCTGCCTGCCGCGGCTTGGCCATGAGCGCCTGCCGCGTGGCGTGGCCGAGACCTTCGCGATCGAAACCCGCTACCTGCCGACCGCGTCGCTTGGCGATCTCGTCGCCGCCTATGCCGGGCTCAAGCGCCGCCACAAGGCGGTGGTGCTGCGCTTCCCGCCGCCGCCGACCTGGTCGACCGACCAGGCGATGGCGCGCTTCGAGGCGCTGGTGCAGGGTACCTCGTGGCGAGAGCTGGAAAGCCTGCTGCCGCCGGACCTGGCCGACGGATTCGCCCGCCGCACGGGCCTGGCCTCCGGGCTGGTCGCCAGTCTCGAGCTCGCCCGGCAGGGCCGCATCGAGCTCTCGCAGGAGCAGGCGTTCGGCCCGATCATGGTAAGGGGGATGCGATGAGCCGGGAGCTGGGGCTGAAGATCGTGGAGGCCGTGCTGTTCTCGCGGGCCGAGCCGGTCGACGAGGCGACGCTCCAGGCCCACCTGCCGGACGACGTCCACGTGGCGGACCTGCTGCCCGAGCTGGCCCTGGCCTATAGCGGCCGGGGCATCCGGATGGAGCGGATCGGGAAAGGCTGGGCCTTGCGGACCGATCCCGAGATCGCGCCCTATCTGGCGAGGGTCGAGGAGAAGCGGCGCAAGCCGTCCCGGGCGGTGATGGAGACGCTCGCGGTGATCGCCTGGAAGCAGCCGGTGACGCGCAGCGAGATCGAGCAGGTCAGGGGCGTGGCCCTGGCGCAGGGCACGCTCGAGCAGTTGCTGGACGCCGGCTGGGTGGCGCCGGCCGGGCGACGCGAGGTACCGGGCCGGCCGATGACCTGGACCACCACCCTGGCCTTCCTCGACGCGTTCGGCCTGTCGAGCATGGACGACCTGCCCCGGCCCGACGATCTCGATGCGCCGGACCTGGTCGTGCTGGCCCAGCGGACCGGGGACGAGGAGGCCGAGCTTCGCCTCGTTCAAACGGCCGTCGAACCAGCTTCGGAGGGCTCCGGACCAGGAATGGACGCCTCGTGATGCCATCGACTGCGGACGCCGCTGGACCGCCCCACCCGGTTCGTCTATCGGTGCGTGCATCGAGAGGTAACCGGATGGCCGGGACCCCGAAACGGCAGGCGTGATCGCAGCGTGTTCGATATGGGCTGGTCGGAAATGGCCATCATCGTGGTGGTGGCCCTGGTCGTGGTAGGTCCCAAGGATCTGCCGCGGCTTGCCCGGACGCTGGGCCAATGGATGGCCAAGGGCCGGTCCATGGCGCGCGAGTTCCAGCGCCACATCGACGACATGGCACGCGAGGCCGAGCTGCAGGACCTGAAGGAAAGCGTCCAGAAGATCAGCCCCGCGGGCATCCGGGACCAGATCACCAAGGCGGTCGATCCCGATGGCACGCTCGGCAAGTCGCTGGACACGCGCGACATCGCGAAGTCGTTCTCGACGAACCCGATCAAGCCCACGGCCCCACCCGCCGGACCGGCGGCCGCACCTCCTGCCGAGCCCGCCGCCGCGACACCGGCCGTGACGGCCACGCCCGCCGCCCCGGTGGTGCCTGATGTCGGACCGGCCGATCCCGTCGCCGTCAAGGTGACGGAGACGCCGCGCGCAGCGACCGACGAGGCCACGGCCAAACCCATTCCCGCACCGGTCGAGAAAGCCTGATGGCCATCATCAAGGACATCGACGATCGCGAGATGCCGCTGCTCGACCACCTGCTCGAGCTGCGCAACCGGCTGATCTGGTCCATCGGCGCGTTGTTCATCGGATTCCTGGTCTGCTACGCCTTCTCCGAGCAGATCTACCAGTTCCTGGTCCATCCGCTGCAGGTCGCCTACGGCAACCAGACCGGCCGCCGGATGATCTATACCGGCCTCACCGAGGCGTTCTTCACCTACCTGAAGGTCGCAATGTGGGGCGGGGTGATGCTGGGCTTTCCCATCATCGCCACGCAGCTCTGGATGTTCATCGCACCTGGCCTGTACAAGCACGAGAAGCAGGCCTTCCTGCCCTTCCTGCTGGCCACGCCGGTCCTGTTCTTCCTGGGCGCGGCGCTTTGCTACTATTTCGTGTTCCCGCTCGCGTTCCATTTCTTCCTGAGCTTCGAGAGCGGCGGCGGCAACGGCGAGATGCCGATCGAGCTGGAGGCCCGGGTCAGCGAATATCTCGACCTCGTCATGAAGATGGTGTTCGCGTTCGGGCTCTGCTTCCAGCTGCCGGTGGCGCTCACCCTCATGGGCCGGGTCGGGATCATCGGCTCGGCCGGTCTCATCCGGAACCGCCGCTACGCGATCGTGGGCGTGTTCGTGCTAGCCGCAATCGTGACGCCGCCGGACGTGATCAGCCAGATCAGCCTCGCCGTGCCGATCCTGATTCTCTACGAGATCTCGATCATCGCGGTGAAGATGGTGGAACGGAAGCGGCGCGAGGCCGAGGCGGCCGAAGAGGCCGAGGCGGCGGCAGCTGCCGGCGACGACGACCAGACGCCGACGGCCACCTGAGGCGATCCTGCCCTTTTCCTCAGGCGGTCCGGCGCATATGAGACCGGCATCGCTCCTGCGGGAAATGGGATCACCTTGTTCGACCTCAGATGGTTGCGCGAGAACGCCGAGGCGTTCGACGATAATCTACGTCGCCGTGGTGCGCCGGCTGCGGCGGCCGGGCTCCTGGCCCTCGATGCCGAGCGCCGGCGGATCGAGACGGAGCTCCAGGAGTTCCAGTCGACGCGCAACCGCCTGTCCCGCTCGTTCGGCCAAGCCAAGGCGAAGGGTGAGCCGGCCGATCACCTGCAGGGCGAACTTGCCGAGCTGAAGGACAAGGTGAAGGCCGGCGAGGAACGCCTAGCCGCCGTGCAGGCCGAGCTGGACGCAAGCCTCGCGACCTTTCCGAACATCCTCCAGGCGGACGTGCCTGAAGGGGCTGACGAGAGCGACAATGTCGAGCTGCGCCGGGTGGGCTCGCCCCGCAGCTTCGCCTTCACGCCGCTGCCCCACGACGAGCTGGGCGCCAGGCTCGGCATGGACTTTCCGACCGCCGCCAAGATGTCCGGTGCCCGCTTCGTGCTCCTGCGCGGCCAGATCGCGCGGCTGGAGCGGGCAATCGCCATGTTCATGCTGGACCTGCAGACGGGCCAGCACGGCTACAGCGAAACCTCCCCGCCGCTGCTCGTGAACGACCGGGCGCTGTTCGGGACCAACCAGCTGCCCAAGTTCGCCGAGGACCTGTTCCAGACGACCACCGGCCATTACCTCATCCCGACCGCGGAGGTCCCGCTGACCAACGTGGTGGCGGGGGAGATCCTGGACGGCGCGCAGCTCCCGCTCCGGATGACGGCCTGCACGCCCTGCTTTCGCTCCGAGGCGGGCTCGGCCGGGCGGGACACCAAAGGCATGATCCGGCAGCACCAGTTCTCCAAGGTCGAGCTGGTCTCGATCACCACGCCGGAAGCCTCCGCCGCCGAGCACGAGCGGATGACCGCCTGTGCGGAGGAGGTGCTCAAGCGCCTGGAACTGCCCTACCGGGTCATGCTGCTCTGCGCGGGCGATACGGGCTTTGGTGCCAGCAAGACCTACGACATCGAGGTCTGGCTGCCGGGGCAGGGCACCTATCGCGAGATCAGCTCCTGCTCGAACTGCCAGGACTTCCAGGCGCGTCGCATGAACGCCCGCTACCGGCCGGCACCGGGCGAGAAGCCGCGCTTCGTCCACACGCTGAACGGCAGCGGCCTGGCTGTCGGTCGCACGCTCGTCGCCGTTCTGGAGAATGGTCAGGAGGCCGACGGTTCGGTAACCCTCCCGGCAGCACTCCGCCCCTATGTCGGCCAGGATCGCCTGCTGCCCGCCTGAAGGATCTCGTCCCTTGCGTATCATGGTTACCAATGATGACGGCTATGCAGCCGCCGGCATCCGCGCGCTCACGAAGATCGCCAAGTCCCTGTCTGACGATGTCTGGGTGGTGGCGCCGGAGACCAACCAGTCGGGGGTCGGGCACGGCCTGACCATCCGCCGGCCGCTGCGCGCCAGGGAGATCGGCGAGCAGGCCTTCGCCGTGGACGGCACGCCCACCGATTGCGTCATGCTCGGCCTGCACAACCTGGTGAAGGACAAGCCGGTCGATCTGGTACTGTCTGGCATCAACCACGGCAGCAACCTTGCCGACGACATCACCTATTCGGGCACGGTTGCCGCGGCGATGGAGGCCACCTTGTGCCGGGTGAAGGCGATCGCCTTTTCCGCGCTCACGGAGCACCGCCGGGTGCCGAACTGGGCCGTCGCCGAACGGTTCGCGCCCGATCTGATCCGCCAGCTGCTGACGGCGGGCTGGCCGGCCGAGGTGCTGGTCAACGTCAACTTCCCCGACCTGCCGATCGACGAGGTCAAGGGCGTCAAGGTGGCAAGCCAGGGCACCCGCAAGATCGGCGATGCCATCGTCGAGCGGGTCGATCCGCGCGGCGAGGCCTATTACTGGATCGGCGACACCAAGAACGAGGCGGAGCCTGGCGAGGGCACCGATCTCGAGGTGATCAGCAAGGGCTTCATCTCGGTCACGCCCATCCATCTCGACATGACCCATGCGGCCAGCATGTCCGCGATGAGGACCGTCGTGGAAGGCTGATCCGGGTTATCCACATCATCCACAGCTTGTACCGTGGCCGGGGCGTCACGTATGTCGATGGCATGCTATGCCGCCCTGCCATCCCGCTGGCTCTGATGGTGTCCGTGCTGATGGGCTGCACGGAGTTCCGTCCGGTGGACCAGAGCCCCGGCCAGTCCTGGGTCGCCGCCAAGCAGGAAGCCTACAAGGCGCCTGCCTATAGCGGTAAGATGCACAAGGTGGCCCGTGGCGACACGGCCTCCACCATCGCTGCCAGGTATGGGGTGACCCTCCAGCAGCTGGCGGCGGTCAACGGGATGTCGAGGCCCTATGTCGTCCGTCTCGGCCGCAGCCTGAAGATCCCGGGCGGGGCCGCCGATCCCGTTCCCGTCGGGCGGAAGAAGATCCCGGCGCCCGTCGAGCCGAAGGTCCTGCCGCCGCCGGCCGTCGGCGAGATCCAGGTCGCTTCCCTGCCGCCGGTGAACGTGGCGCCAAAGCCCGTGCCGGCACCGGTTCGCGCCGAGGTGGTCCAGGCCGCGCTGCCGGTGGCGAACCCGGGTGATCTGGCGCGCGCCTCGGCGAAGAAGCCGCCGGGCCTGAGCGGCGACGGCTTCCTGTGGCCCGCCTCGGGATCCGTGGTCAGCCGGTTCGGCACGAAGAACGACGGCACCCAGAATGACGGCATCAACATCGCGGCACCCTTGGGCGCGCCGGTGCTGGCCGCGGAAAACGGGATCGTGTCTTATGCCGGCGACGAGATCGAGGGCTGGGGACGCATGGTCCTGATCCGCCACGCCGACGGCTTCACGACCGGCTATGCCCACCTGGACACGATCCTGACCCAGGTGGGCGACGACGTGCATCGCGGCCAGGTCATCGGCCGCGTCGGCCAGACCGGCTATGTCGAGGCGCCGCAGCTCCATTTCGAGCTGCGCTCGGGCAAGCGCGCGCTGAACCCGAGCAAGCATCTGGTCAAGCAGGAAGACCTGAGGGTGGCCAGCCGCTAGGCCGGCCGTGGTCAGGTCTTGATCTGGTAGCCGGTCCGGAAAGTCGCCCAGATGATCACGAGGCAGACCGCCATGAAGACGATCGTCATGCCGAGGCTGATGCCGACATCCACGTCGGCGATCCCGTAGAAGCTCCAGCGGAACCCGCTCACGAGGTAGACCACCGGGTTGAACAGGGTGATCTTCTGCCAGAGCGGCGGCAGCATGCCGATCGAGTAGAAGCTGCCGCCCAGGAAGGTCAGCGGCGTCACGATCATGATCGGGACGATCTGCAGCTTCTCCCAGCCATCCGCCCAGATGCCGATGATGAAGCCGAACAGGCTGAAGGTGATCGAGGTCAGCACGAGGAAGGCGATCATCCAGACCGGGTGCATGATCGAGAAGTCGACGAACAGCCGGGCTGTGCCCAGGATGATGATGCCCAGGATGATCGACTTGCTCGCGGCTGCCCCGACATAGCCCAGCACGATCTCCACGACCGAGACGGGCGCCGACAGCACTTCATAGATCGTGCCGGCATAGCGGGGCATGTAGATGCCGAACGAGGCATTGGAGATGCTCTCGGTGATGATCGAGAGCATGATCAGGCCGGGCACGATGAAGGCGCCGTAGCTGACACCCTCGATCTGCTCCATCCGGGCGCCGATCGCGGCACCGAACACGATGAAATAGAGCGAGGTCGAGATGACAGGCGAGGCGATGCTCTGCAGCAGCGTGCGCCCCGTCCGCGCCATCTCGAAGGCATAGATGGCCTTGATGGCATGGACGTTCATCGCCTTGCCTCCACCAGGCTCACGAAGATCTCCTCGAGCGAGGTCTGGCTGGTCTGCAGGTCCTTGAAGTCGATCCCCTGCGAGCCCAGCCGGCGCAGGAGGTTCGGGATGCCGCTCTGCTCGTCCTGGGTGGCGAACCGGTACACGATCTGGCTGCCGTCCTCCGACAGCTCCAGGCCGTAGCCGGCCAGCTCCGGCGGGAGGGCGTGGACGGGGTTCTGCAGGTGGAGCGTGAGCTGGCGCTTGCCAAGGTCGCGCATCAGCACGTCCTTCTCCTCCACCAGCACGATCTCGCCCTTGTCGATGACGCCGATCCGGTCCGCCATCTCCTCGGCCTCCTCGATATAGTGGGTGGTCAGGATGATGGTGACGCCGCTTTGCCGGAGCTCGCGCACCATCGCCCACATGTCGCGGCGCAGCTCGACATCGACTCCGGCGCTGGGCTCGTCGAGGAACAGGATCTTCGGCTCGTGGGAGAGCGCCTTGGCGATCATGACGCGCCGCTTCATGCCGCCGGAGAGCGCCATGATCTTGCTGTCGCGCTTCTCCCATAAAGACAGGTCGCGCAGGACCTTCTCGATATAGGCGGAATTTGGCGGCTTGCCGAACAGGCCACGGCTGAACTTCATCGTCGCCGCCACGCTCTCGAACGCGTCGGTCGTGAGTTCCTGCGGGACCAGGCCGATCTTGGTGCGGGCCATCCGGTAGTCGCGGACGATGTCGTGCCCATCCGCCAGCACCTTGCCGGTGGTCGGATTCACGATCCCGCAGATGATGCCGATCAGCGTCGTCTTGCCGGCCCCGTTCGGGCCTAGCAGCGCGAAGATCTCGCCCCGGCGGATCTCCAGGTCGACCTGCCGGAGCGCCTGGAAACCGGAAGCATAGGTCTTGCTCACCCCCTGAACCGAAATGATCGAATCCGTCGTCATCGAGCGACCTCGCCATAGGGCCTTCGGCTGCGCGCTTCGCGCAGGGCCAGCGCCCACCAGTGCAACTGCTTCAGCATCGCCTCCAGCCCATGGACTGATTCTGGATCGCGCAGCCCGCCTTCCGCGTCGAACCGGTTCCAGGCACCGGCGAAGCTCACGCTGCTGCGGATCGTGACCGCGTGGAGTTCCGCGAACACCTGGCGCAGCTGCTCGACTGCCCGCAGGCCGCCGCTGATCCCGCCATAGGAGACGAACGCGACCGGCTTGGCCTGCCATGGCTCGCCCACCGAATCGATCAGGAACTTCAGCGCGGCGGGATAGCCGTGATTGTATTCGGGGACTACCACCAGAAAGCCTTCCGCCTGCCCGAGACGCTGGCGCAGCGCAACCAGGCCCGGATGGGGGCCCGCTCCATGCCGCGTCGGGAGGTCGAAGTCGAGAGGGTCGATCAGGTCCGCCGTAAAGTGCGGCCGCCGGCGAAGCTCCGCCGTCAGCCATGCCGCGACCTTGTCGCCGAGGCGGCCCTCACGCGTGCTGCCGAGGATCACCGCCGTCGAAATCGTCGTGCTCATCCGATCATGCTCCGCCGCTTGCCGCTGGGGAGCCTCGCTTCTAGAACCTCAACAATAGTTGAGGTCAAGGGGCTTGGCATGGCGAGGAGCAGGGCCGGGCAGATCTGCCGCGAGCTGAGCGTGGGGGAAGTGGCCGAGCGCAGCGGCATCGCCGTTTCGACGCTGCACTTCTACGAAGCCAAGGGGCTGATCCGCAGCCTGCGCAGTGCTGGCAACCAGCGCCGCTATCCGCGCGAGGTTCTGCGCCGGGTGGCGGTGATCAAGGTGGCGCAGCGGACGGGGATCCCTCTCTCGGCGATCGCGGCGGCGCTCGCCACCTTGCCCGAGGGACGCACGCCCACCGCCGAGGACTGGCGGTCGCTCTCGGTGGCCTGGCGCGGCGAGCTCGACGACCGCATCGCGCGCCTGACCCGGTTGCGGGACCAGCTGGACGGCTGCATCGGCTGCGGCTGCCTGTCCCTTAAGTCCTGCCCGCTACGCAATCCCTGGGACGAGCTGGGTGAGGAGGGGCCTGGACCACGGCTGCTCGAGCCCGGGAGCTGACGCCCGGTGCTAGAGCCCTTCCAGCGCCACGCCGGAGCGCCCCGCCAGGTCCTGCACGAACTGCATGGCGACGCGGCCGGACCGCGAGCCGCGTGTGGTCGCCCATTCCAGCGCCTGGTGGCGGAGGTCGCCGGCATCGATCCGGATGCCGAGCCGCCGCACATAGCCGTCGACCATGGCGAGGTAGGTGTCCTGGGAGCAGGGATGGAAGCCCAGCCATAGGCCGAAGCGATCGGACAGCGAGACCTTTTCCTCGACGGCCTCGCTCGGGATCAGCGCCGTCTGCCGCTCATTCTCGATCATCTGCCGGGACATCAGGTGCCGGCGGTTGGAGGTCGCGTAGAACAGGACGTTGTCCGGGCGTCCCTCCAGGCCGCCTTCCAGCACCGCCTTCAGCGACTTGTAGCTGGTCTCGCCCTGGTCGAAGGAGAGGTCGTCGCAGAAGATCAGGGTCCGCCGGTCGGACGCGCCCAGGATCGCCAGGAGCCTTGGCAGGGTCTCGATCTCCTCCCGGTGGATCTCGACCAGCAGCAGGCAGCCAGGATTCTCCCGGTTCAGCCTGGCGTGCATCGCCTTGACCAGCGAGCTCTTGCCCATGCCGCGGGCACCCCAGAGCAGCGCGTTGTTGGCCGGCAGGCCTCGCGCGAAGCGGGTCGTGTTGTCCAGAAGGATATCGCGGACGCGGTCGATCCCCTGGAGCAGCTCCAGGTCGATCCGCGCGACCTTGCGGACCGGGCGCAGGTTCTGACCCTCCCAGACGAAGGCGTCGGCGGCCGAGAGGTCCGGCGCTGCGGGGGGCGGTGGGGCCAGGCGCTCGAGGGCCTCGGCGATACGTCGGAGAACGGCGGGATCGAGTTCCATGGTGGCTCACGGCTGCGGCGGTCGGACGTGGGGAGATAGCGGCCGGTCCTGTCGATTGCCAACGGGCAGCGTTGAACCTATGGTCCGCCGCGATTCAACCAGATCCCAGGTCCGAGGCCTCGATGTTCGTCAATGAAGCTCTGGCGCAGAGTGCCGGGGCCCCCGCAGGCGCCGGCGCATTCGACATCGTGTCGCTGCTGCCGCTCGTTCTCATCTTCGTGGTTTTCTACTTCCTGCTGATTCGTCCGCAGCAGAAGAAGATGCGCGACCACCGGGAGATGATCTCCGCGCTCAAGCGCGGCGACAAGGTCATCACTGGCGGCGGGATCGTCGGCACCATCGTCAAGAGCGACGAGGGCAAGCCGCTCGTGACCGTCGAGGTGGCGCCCAACATCCGGCTGGACGTGGTCCGCTCCACGATCACCGACAAATATGTCGACACGCCGCCGCCACCGGCCAACCAGGACAAGCCTGCGGCCGCCAGCGGCGGCATGTTCGGCCGGCTTCTCGGCAAGAAGTGAGACGAACCGTCGGTGCTGAACCAGTCGCCGTGGAAGGTCACGCTCGTCCTGCTGGTCTGCCTCGCAGGCTTGATCTTCTCCTTTCCCAACCTGTTCTCGCGCGCCACCGTCGACCAGTGGCCGGGCTTCCTTCCCAAGGGCCAGATCAATCTCGGCCTTGACCTGCAGGGTGGCGCCTATCTCCTGCTCGAGGTGGACTCGAACGCGGTCATCAAGGACCGGATGGACGAGCTCACCAACGAGGTGCGCGTAGCGCTGCGTGGTGCCGGCGTCGGCTACCAGGGGCTGGGCGTGGTCGGGGATGCTGTCGCCTTCCGGCTGACCGATCCAGGCCAGCGCGAGGCGGCGCTGGAAGCGATCCGTCCGCTCAACGTCGCCAGCGGTACCGGCGCCGGCCTGTCGATGTTCGCGCCGGGTACGCTCAGCGGCGGCATGGAACTGGCCACCGAGGAGCCGGGCGACGGCCGGATCGTCTTGCGCCTGAGCGAGGCCGGACGTTCCGCACGGCTCACCGCCGCCATCAGCCAGTCTCTCGAGATCGTCCGTCGGCGCATCGACGAGCTCGGCACGCGTGAAGCTTCGGTCCAGCGCCAGGGCGAGAACCGGATCGTCGTGCAGGTGCCGGGCGAGAGCAGCCCGGAAGCGATCAAGCGGCTGCTCGGCCAGACCGCGAAGCTGACCTTCCACATCGTCGACCTCGATACGCCGCTGGAAGTGGCGCGGGCAGGAGGCCTGCCGCCTGGCTCGATGCTGCTCGGCAGCGACGAGATGGGCCCGAACGGCCAGCCGCTGCAGTACGTCGTGCGCCGGCAGGTCGTGGTCGGTGGCGAGAGCCTGGTCGACGCGCAGCCGACGCTGCAGAACAACCAGCCGGCCGTGAGCTTCCGGTTCGACAGCGCCGGCGGCCGCAAGTTCGGCCAGGCGACCCAGCAGAACGTGGGTCAGCTGCTCGCCATCGTGCTGGACGACAAGGTGATCTCCGCGCCCCGGGTCAACGAGCCGATCCTGGGCGGCTCCGGCATCATCAGCGGCAACTTCACCTTCCAGACCGCCACCGAGCTTGCCGTGCTGCTGCGGGCAGGGGCCCTGCCAGCACCGCTGGAGGTGATCGAGGAGCGCTCGGTCGGGCCGGAGCTGGGCGCCGATTCGATCCGCTCCGGCGTGCTCGCCTGCATCGTGGCCGGCATCGCCGTGTTCATCTTCATGCTCGTCTATTACGGCCCGGTGTTCGGCCTCATCGCGAACCTGGCGCTGGTGGTGAACCTCGTCCTGGTGTTCGCCGTGATGAGCTTCCTCGGCGCCACGCTGACCCTGCCGGGCATTGCCGGGATCGTGCTGGTGATCGGCCAGGCGGTGGACAGCAACGTGCTGATCTACGAGCGCATCCATGAGGAAGTGAAGAACGGCCGCTCGCCGATCGCGTCGCTCGACGTGGGCTTCAACGAGGCGATGCGCACGATCGTCGACAGCAACGTCACCTCGTTCATCGCGGGAATCGCGCTGTTCATCTTCGGCACGGGACCCGTGAAGGGCTTCGCGGTCACCCACTGCATCGGCATCATCACCACCATGTTCACGGCGGTGACGTTCACGCGCATGGTCGTGGCCTACTGGTACAAGTGGCGCCGTCCGCGGGCCATTCCGCTATGACGGCCGCCGTGACCTACTTTGCCGGGACCGACTGATGGCCCATCGTCTGAGACTGGTGCCCGACGGGCTGAACATTCCGTACTTCCGCTACCGCTGGCCGTTCTTCGTCTGGTCGGCCGTGGTGCTGATCGCGACCGCGGTCATGGTGACAGTCAACGGCCTCAATTTCGGCATCGACTTCAAGGGCGGCACCGTCATCGAGGTCGAGATGCCCGGACCGGCCGACATCAGTGCGATGCGCTCGACGATCGACGCGCTGGGGCTGGGTGCGGCGGAGCTGCAGACGGCTGGCAGCGACCGCGACGTCCTGATCCGGATGGAAGCGACCGAGGACCAGAACGAGCAGCGCGCCAGGATCGAGCAGGTGAAGACCAGCCTGAACGAGCGGTTCGGCGAGGGCATCGTCTACAAGCGCCAGGAGTTCGTGGGGCCGAAGGTCAGCAACGAATTGCTGATGAACGGCGTATGGGCCGTGCTGATCTCGGTGATCGGGGTGCTGGTCTATCTCTGGTTCCGGTTCGAGTGGCAGTACGGCATCGGCGCGCTGGCTGCCCTGGTGCACGACGTGTCCGCCGGCATCGCGATCTACGCGTTCACCGGGATGGAGTTCAACCTGACCTCCATCGCCGCCCTGCTCATGCTGGTGGGCTACTCGCTGAACGACACGGTCGTGATCTACGACCGGGTGCGGGAGAACCTGCGCCGCTACAAGGCCATGCCGATCGAGCAACTGCTCGATCGTTCGGTGAACGAGACGATGGCGCGGACCCTGGCGACCCTGTTCACCACGCTCCTGGCGCTGATCGCGCTGTTCGTGCTGGGCGGGCCGGTGGTGCGCGACTTCACCGTGATCATGATTCTCGGTGTCATCGTCGGCGTCTACTCGACGATCTATATCGCCGCTCCAGTTCTCTACTACCTGAACCTGCGGGCGATCGGGACGGCGCCGCCAAAGCAGCCGGCCCCGGTGCCCGCCAAGGGCTGAGAACCGACCTATGGAAGTAACGCCTCTCCTGCCCGAGGGAAGGCAGGTGGTGCATGCCTATCGCGAAGGGGGCTTCGTCATCGGCGGGGAGCCGCGCGAGGGTGCGGTCCTGGTGCTGCCGGCCCGGACGATGGCCTGGCCGGTCACCCGCTTCGAGGAGATCGACGAGGCCTCGCTCGAGCAGCTCCATGCAGCCGACGACGTGGTCGACGTGCTGATCCTGGGCACGGGAAAGCAGTTCCGGATGATCGATCCCCGGCTGCGCCAGGCGCTGCGCAAGCGCGGGATCGTCGTGGAGTGCATGGCGACCCCGGCTGCCTGCCGGACGTTCAACGTGCTGCTGGTGGAAGATCGGAAGGTGGCAGCTGCCCTCCTGCCCGTGGTCTGACAAGGGCCAGGCACTCGACCTGGCCAAGATCCGCGCCGACACGCCGGGGGCGGAGAGGCGGGCCTTCCTGCACAATGCCGGATCGGCCTTGATGCCGATCCCGGTGGTCAAGGCGATGAAGGACCATCTGGACCTGGAAGCCGAGATCGGCGGCTATGCCGCGGCCCAGGCCCGGGCAGACGACCTGGACAGGATCTATGGTGACGTCGCGGGCCTGCTGAACGCGTCCCCGGACGAGATCGCCCTGACCGAGAACGCCACCGTCGCCTGGCAGATGGCGTTCTATGCCCAGCCTCTCGGTGCTGGCGACCGGATCCTCACGACACAAGCCGAGTATGCAGCGAACTACGTGGCGTTCCTGCAGGTGGCAAAGCGCACCGGGGCGATGGTCGAGGTGATCCCCAGCGACGCCCATGGCGAGGTCGATGTCGGTGCCTTGCGCGCCATGATCGACTCGCGGGTGAAGCTGATTGCGATCACCTGGGTTCCGACCAATGGCGGGCTGACCAATCCGGCGGCCGAGGTAGGAAAGGTGGCCCGGGCGAACGGCATTCCCTACCTGCTCGACGCCTGCCAGGCCGTCGGGCAGATGCCGGTCGACGTGGATGCGATCGGCTGCGACATGCTCTCCGCCACCGGACGGAAGTTCCTCCGGGGGCCGCGGGGGACCGGCTTCCTCTATGTCCGCCGCGCGCTCATGCAGCGGCTGGAGCCGCCGATGATCGACCATTTCGCAGCACCCTGGGTCGCCACGGACCGTTACGAACTGCGCAGCGACGCCCGGCGGTTCGAGACGTGGGAGAACAACTACGCCGCGCGCCTCGGGCTGGGGGCGGCGGTACGCTACGCGCTGGACATCGGCCTGAACGCGATCGAGGCACGCTGCCGGCTGCTGGCCGATCGCCTCCGGGCGGGGCTGCGCGAGATCGAGGGGGCGGAGGTCCGCGACATCGGGCGATCGCCCAGCGCCATCGTCAGCTTCACGATGGGCAGCATGGGCGCCGAGGATGTCGTGGCGCACGCGGCCGAAGCCGGCATCACGATCGGAGTCTCCTATCCCAGCAGCACGCGCCTCGACGCGGAGGCGCGCGCATTGCCGCCGGTCGTGCGGACCTCGCCGCACTACTACAATACGCAGGCCGAGATCGACCGGCTGCTGGCCTGCTGCGAGGGTCTGAGCGGGCGCTGACGGCGTGGTCGTACCGACTTTGTCGTCAGCCGGCCTTCGGTACCGCCGCCTGGATCCCGTACCGCGTGGCCTGGAACGTCCGCACCACCGCGATGTCCATGTTCAGGTGCTGTGCCACGAGCTCCGGTGGCGTGCGGGCCAACCAGTTCGACAGGTCCTGGTACTCCGGCGCCTTGAAGACCGTGACCACATGCAGGTCCTCCTGACCGGTGTTCTCGATGTAGTGACCGTGCCCGCGCGGCACGTAGCCGATGTCGCCGGGGTGGAAATCAGCGGTCTGCGCGCGCGGGCCGGCATCGAACACCGTCATCCGGCCCTGGCCCTTCATCCAGTACTGCCACTCGTCGGCATTCGGGTGCCAGTGCATCTGGCGGAGCGCTCCCGGCTTGATGACCTGCAAGGCGGCCGCGATCGTGGTGGAGATCTTGAAGGTGCGGCTGTCGGCCAGACGGATGCTGCCGGCCTCGCTCTCCCGCACCGGCTGGCTGCTGGCGAGGCCGAAGGTGAAGCCTTGAGTCGATGCGCCACCGGCAGCGACCGCGGCCCGGTCGACCTCAAGCGATCCGGATTCCTTGCCCTGGAAGATCCACAGATTGTTCAACGGGATGTTCTGGAACGCGTCGGGCGGCAGTCCGAAATTCTGGCCCAGGACCTTGGGCGGCGTGTGGGCGAGCCAGTCGGTCATGGGCAGCGTGTTGTACTCGGATGCGCTGCCATCGTCGAAGACGATCACGAACTCGCATCCGTCGGCGCCCAGGCACTGCAAAGAGTGGGGCAGGCCGGGCGGGAAGTACCAAAGGTCACCTTCGCCGACATCTTCCACGAAAGCACGGCCTTCGGTGTCGAGGACAGTCACGCGACACCGGCCGTTCGTCACGATGGCCCACTCGGCAGCCAGGTGCCAGTGCAGTTCCCTGATCCCACCCGGCCCCAGGCGCATGTTGACGCCGGACATCGCCTTGGAAATCGGGAAGCTTTCCGTCGTCATCTGGCGGGCCCAGCCGCCTGCCTGGATACGCTTCGGTGCAATGTTGAAGGATGACCAGAAGGTCGGCATCCCTCCGACATCGGTCGGCGGCGGGCTTTCGAAGGACGGCAACTGGTCCGTGGTCGCCTGGTCCTGCGGACCCGGGTCAGACAGCGCACCCGGCGTGGAATTGAGGGCACCCTCGGCCGGAGCGTCCGGGTTACCGAAGCCTGCTGCCTCGGCTGCCGTGGTGAGGGCAAAACTGCCGGCCGCACCGATTGCCAGTACATCGCGCCGTGAACGCGTCCCCATGCCATGCTCCCTGGTGGCCGGGACATGGAAGCCCAGACCGGTTGTATCGGCTTCCGCTGTACAATGAGTACATGAGCTAGCGGAAGCCCGTCGTTGGGTCGGGCATGGCCTGGAGAACTGCCGGCGGTCGCGACCGCCGGCAGGCGAGGATCAGCTCGAAGCCTTGGTGAGTTCGGCTTCGACGGCTTCCCAGTCCACGAGGTGGTTCAGGAAGGCGGAGAGATAGTCGGGTCGGCGGTTGCGGTAGTCCAGGTAGTAAGCATGCTCCCAGACATCCACGCCGAGAAGCGGGGTGGCCCCGTCGACCAGCGGGTTCGAGCCGTTCGGAGTCTTGCTCACCTTCAGCTTGTCGCCATCCAGCGACAACCACGCCCAGCCGGAGCCGAACTGCGTGACGCCGGCCTGCTTGAACTGCTCGGCGAAGGTCTCGTACGCACCGAAATCGTGCTCGATGCGCTTGAGCAGCTCGCCGCCGGGCTTGCCGCCGCCGCCCTTCTTCATGGTCCGCCAGAACAGGTTGTGGTTCCAGTGCTGGCCGGCATTGTTGAAGATGCCCGCCTTGGCCGGATCCTTCGCCGAGGCGACCACGATCTCCTCGAGCGACTTGTTCTCGAGATCCGTGCCGGCGATCAGGTTGTTCAGGTTGGTGACGTAGGTCTGGTGGTGCTTGCCGTGGTGCAGCTGGAGCGTCTCTTCGCCCATGTACGGGGCGAGCGCGTCGTGCGCATAGGGCAGCTCGGGTAGGGTGAAAGCCATCAGGAAATTCCCTCGACGTTGAGGCGTGGCAGGCCACGCTCGTCTAGCCCCTGGCTACATAGGGGTCGGCGGACAGTGTGGAAAGATGCCGTCGCTCTTGCGGGTTCCTTCTTCCGACCTCAGTTCCAGCGAGCCGGCGCCTGCGATGCCGGTCGCCGGAGATCAAGTTGGACCTGGGGCTCGACCATACGCTGACCCATGAACTGCACGGCAGCGATCCCGATCGCTTCTGGTGCCTGGTGACGGCCGACCCGCCCAAGCGGCCGGCCGTCGCGGCGCTGCTGGCGCTCAACCAGGAACTGGGCCGGGTGGCCGAGCAGGTGACCCAGCCCATGGCCGGCTTCATCCGCCTCCAATGGTGGCGCGAAGCGGTCGAGGAGGCGAGGGCGGGGCGTCCACGCAAGCACCCGGTCGCCCAGGCCCTGCCGCTGGTCCTCCAGGCAGGACTGCCGGTCCAGGACATCGAAGCACTGATCGACGCACGCGAGCGGGAGGTCGACGACACGCCGATCGCAAGCCTTGAGGAACTGGTGACCCATGCCCGTGCGACCGCCGGGGGACTGCAGCGGGTGGTGGCGGCCATCACCGGCGGCGACCCAGGGCGCGGCGAACGGATTGGCACCGCCTATGGACTGATCGGGATCCTGCGCGCCACCGGCTACCTAGCACGGCGCAGCCGCACGTTCCTGCCGAGCGAACTTCTCCAGGCACGCGGCGTCTCGCGCGATCGCATCCTGGCCGGGCAGATGTCGGATGGACTGGCCAGCGTCGTGAAGGAGGTTCTGGCCGCTGCCAAGGCCGAGATCGAGGGGCTGCGCCCGCTGAGGGGCGAACCGGCCACGCCGCTTTTGCTGATCGACCGCTACCAGGCGCGCGCGATCGAGCGGGGTGGTCATGACCCGTTCGCCGCAGCCACCGTCGAGCGTCCACCGCTCCTGGCGGCCCGCCTGCTCCTGCTGCAGACCACCGGGCTCTAGCCGCGTCCGGGCATGAGGTGCTCGGCCGCGTTGATCGGCGGACTGCCATCGGCGGTTCAGTTATGACCCGCCCCGTCCACTACATGAGCGGCCGGACCGCCGCGAATGGGCGGCGCCTAGCTGATCACCGGCCGAGCGATCCTGCTCGGGCAGTGCTCTACCGTGCTCACTCCTTGCGGACGTCCTGATTGAACGTCGAGACCGTGCTGATCGCGATCTTCGCCGACCCCTCGGTGATCTGCTTGGAGTAGACGACATAGATCAGTGTCTGGTTCTTCTGGTCCCAGATCCGCCGGACCGCGAGCGACTTGAACACGAGGCTGAGCCGCTGGCCAAAAATGTCCTCGCCCTCTTCGTCGGTCTCGATGTCGCCGATTGCCAAAGGACCGGTCTGCCGACACGCGATGGACGCATTCGACGGGTCCTCGAACCAGTTGCCCTTCGTGACGCGGTCGATGAGGCTGCGCGAGAAATGCGCGACATGGCAGGTCACGCCCTGCACGCCCGGATCGGGGAAGGCCTCGACCTCGACACCGTTGCCGACCCAGTCGTTGCTGAACTCACCCACCTGCTCGGCCAACGCTGGTGCCGCGAGCATCGACAGGGCCAGGGCGGCTGGTATCAAGGATCTCATCGGCGCTCCGGGATGGCAGTAGGGGGTGGCGCCATCTATACCGATGGAGAACCGTGCCGGGGAGGGAGCGTTCCATGAGCGGCAGCTGGCCGAACCACGAAGAATGGCTGTCGCGGCTGGTCGCCTTTCCGACGATTGCAGGCGGCACGAACCTCGACCTGGTCGAGCATGTGCGTGATGCGCTGGACGGAATCGGGGTACCCGTATCGGTGGGCTACGATCCCACCGGCACCCGAGCGGACATGCTGTTCACGCTCGGCAGGCAGGACGAGCCCGGTCTCCTGCTATCCGGCCATTCGGACGTGGTTCCGGTCGCCGGCCAGGACTGGACCAGCGATCCGTTCAGCCTGACCCTGGTCAACGACCGGCTGGTCGGCCGCGGCGCGTGTGACATGAAGGGCTTCCTGGCCTGCGTCCTGGCCTCGGTGCCGGCGATGCAGGCAGCGCGGCTGCACTGGCCGATCCATGTCGGCATCTCCTATGACGAGGAACTGGGCTGCAAGGGCGCACCGGCGCTCGTGAGCCGGCTGAAGGCCGAACTGCACAACCTTCCGGCCGGCTGCATCGTCGGCGAACCAACCGGCATGAAGCTGGTCGACGCCCACAAGGGGAAGGGCGGCTGGCGCTGCATCATCACCGGCCGCGCTGGCCACTCCGCCCTGACCCATCAGGGTGTCAACGCCGTCATCGCCGCGGCCGAGCTGATCCAGTTCATCCGCAGGCTGCATGACGGCTTCACGTTGCATGGCCCGATTGCCGAAGGCTTCGTGCCGCCGCACACGACGGCGTCCGTCGGCCGGATCGAGGGCGGGGGCCAGCTCAACATCATCCCGGAGCATTGCGAGTTCGCCTTCGAGTTCCGCACGATTCCCGGCGAGGACCCGGCGGGCTGGTTCGGGCGGGTCGTGGACTATGCCGAGCAGGAGATGCTGCCCGGCATGCGGGCGGTGGCTCCGGAGGCCTCGATCCGCTTCGTGGAGCTGATCGCCTATCCGGGGCTGAAACCGGTGCGCGACCTGCCCTTCCGTCGCCTGGTCCAGGATTTGGCGGAGCCCGGCTCGGCCGGCAAGGTCGCCTACGGGACCGATGGCGGCGTCATCGCCGCCGCCGGGATCCCGACGCTGATCTGCGGCCCGGGGGACATGAGCGTCGCGCACAAGCCCGACGAGTGGATCGCACCCGGCCAGTTGTCGGCCTGCATGGCCTTCCTGGACCGGCTGATCGCAGCCAGCGTCGACCAGGTCTCCCTGGACCCGGTCTAGTCGAAATCCTCCGGAGCCTTCGGCCCTTCTGCCGATGTCTCCTGCCCCTTGATGATCTCGTACAGGTCGATGCCCAATTGCGGGAGCTCGTCCTTGCCGTCCGGGGCCTGGCTGTTCGCAGCCACGGTGACGACGATGTCGTCCTTGGGAAGGTAGAAGTGGACGACACGATAGCCGAGGGTCATGCCCTCGTAGAACCAGACGCGACCGAGACCGGGACCATAGACCTGGGCGACGCCGAGCCCGAACCCGTGCGGCTCGTCGGCGTTGGTCTCCTTGATAGGCTTGCCGGTGTCGCTCGACACCAGGGTGAGCATTTCCTTCAGCTGCTTGGGAGCGAGGACCCGGCCGGCATACAGACCCCGCACCCAGCGCTGCAGGTCGCGCGGAGTCGAGACGATGCCGCCGGCCGCACCGGTCCAGCTGACGTCGGCCCGGCGCATGTCCTTGCCGACCAGCGGCTGCAGGGGAGCAACCTTGCAGTCCGGTTCGTAGGTCCCGCAGACCGGGTTGTTGAAGTAGCCGCTCGACATGCGCGCGATCACGCTCTCAGGCAGGACACGCGGCTCGAAGTAGCTGTCACGCATGTAGAGAGGGTCGAAGATGCGGGTCTTGTAGAGTTGCTTGAGGCTCCTGCCCGACGCCTTCTCCGCGATCAATCCGGCCAGAACATAATTGGTGTTCG
>NZ_DATAGQ010000206.1:0-14372 GCF_036263595.1 Geminicoccus sp.
GGAGCTGATCCCGGTCGAGTGGGCGCAGTGGCTGGAGCAGGTATTCACCAACAAGGACTACCAGCTGACCATCGTCAGCCACACCGAGCCGCTCGACATCGGCATCTACGGTCGGGACGACTATTACTTCAATTACGCCAGCCAAGCCTTCAAGGCGTTGATGACCAAGGTCGACGGGACCGTCGACGAGGCGGCGCGCAATGCGCTGTTGGCCCAAGCCCAGGAGCAACTGGCGGCGGATGCGGTCAATGTGTTCCTGTTCGAGTTGGCGAAGACCGGGGTCTGGAGCGCGAAGCTGGAAGGCATGTGGGAGAACGCCCCGATCCAGGCGACAGACATGACCGGCGTGCGTTGGGCCGAGTGAGCCGGCGCGCGCTCCAGCGCGGGGCGGTGCGGGCAGGTGCCGCGGTGCTTACCTTGCTGGCAGCCTCTGTCCTCGTCTTTCTCGTGCTGCAGGTGCTGCCGGGCGATCCTGCCGCCGTCATGCTCGGAACGGAGGCACGTCCTGACACGCTCGTCGCCATGCGCCGGGAGATGGGATTGGACGAACCGATGGCCGTCCGTTGGTGGAACTGGATCGGCGGATTTGTGACGGGCGATCTGGGGCGCAGCCACACCTACGACGTCCCGGTCGCCGACCTCATCACCAGCCGCGCCGAGGTGAGCGTGCCGCTGGCCCTCATGTCCCTGACCGTGGCCGTCGGGATCGGGATCCCCGCCGGATTGTTTGCGGCGGCACGCCACGGCCGCCCGGCCGACATCGTGACGATGGCTGCAGCGCAGATAGGGCTGTCGATTCCGTCGTTCTGGATCGGGATCCTGCTCGTCCTCCTGTTCACGATACTGCTGCGCTGGATGCCGGCTGGTGGTTTTCCCGGCTGGGAAGCCGGGCCTTCGGCAGCACTGGCTTCCCTGGTCCTGCCCTCCTTGGCACTAGGTCTGCCGCAGGCAGCTGTTCTCGCTCGGGTAAGCCGGACGGCAGTGGTCGAGACATCCCGGCTGGACTTCGTGCGCACCGGGCGTGCGGGCGGCCTGACTCGCGACCAAGCCATATTGAGTCACGCCCTGCCCAACGCCCTGCCGGCTATCGTCACGGTCGTCGGCCTCCAGTTCTCGTTCCTGATCGCAGGCACGGTGCTGGTGGAGAACGTTTTCTACCTGCCTGGCCTGGGGCGCCTCGTCTTCCAGTCGATCGGCGCCCGCGACCTGCCGACGCTGATGAGCGTGATCATGCTGCTGGTCGCGACCGTGGTCCTGGTCAACCTCGCAGTCGACCTTCTGCTGCTTCGCCTCGACCCACGGCTGGCCGCCCGTGCCTGAGCACCGCTATGGGCGGACGGCGTTCATTTTGGGCGCCACGATCACTGCGACGATGCTGGCGCTCGCCCTGCTCTCCATGATCTGGACGCCCTATCCGCCCGTGGCGATCGACATCAAAGCGAAGCTCCAGGGCCCCTCGCTCCGCCACCTGCTCGGTACCGATCCGTTCGGCCGCGACACGGCCTCGATGCTCATGACCGGCGCACGCCACTCCCTTTCGGTCGCCACCGGATCCGTCCTGCTCGGTGCAGGTCTGGGCGTGCCGGCCGGCGCCATGGCTGCTGCGATCGGCGGGTGGCTCGACGATCTCGTCATGCGCGGCAACGACCTGCTGTTTGCGTTCCCGGCCGTGCTCACCGCCATCATGCTGGCAGCGGCGCTGGGGCCATCGACATGGACGGCGGTCATCGCCATTGGGCTGTTCAACATCCCTGTCTTTGCCAGGGTAACCCGATCCGCCGCCGTGCGGCTGTGGCCGCGCTCTTTCGTTCAGGCAGCGCGGCTGTCGGGCAAGGGCCGCTTTCGGATCACGGTCGAGCACATCCTGCCCAACATCATCGACCAACTGGTAGTTCAGGTCACGGTCCAGCTTGCCCTGGCAATCCTGGCAGAAGCCGGGCTCGGCTATCTCGGCCTGTCCGTGCCGCCACCGGCGCCTAGCTGGGGCAAGATGCTGGCCGACGCCCAGACGTTCCTGGCGGTATCGCCCCGCCTGGCCATCCTGCCGGGGGTCATGGTCGCCATCACCGTGCTCGGCCTGAACATGCTGGGCGACGGATTGCGCGACCGCCTGGATCCAAGGCTGGCGGCGCTGCGGTGATCCCACTCCTGCAGGTGAGCGACCTTTCCGTCGGCCTGCGCGGCGGCGCTCTGCTGGTCGACAGCTTGGCATTCCGACTGGAACGTGGCCAACGGCTCGGCATCGTCGGCGGGTCCGGCTCCGGAAAGTCGGTCACCGTGCATGCGGTCGCCGGGCTCCTGCCCGAAGAGCTGACGGCGACCGGTTCGGTGCGCCTGGACGGCCAGGAGATCCTGGACCTGCCCGAGACGGAACGCGCGCGGCTGCGCGGCCGGAGGATCGCCACGATCTTCCAGGAGCCGATGACCGCGCTCGATCCTGTCCGCAGGATCGCCGACCAGGTACGGGCGCCCATGGACATCCATCGCCTAGGCACGGCGAAAGAGCGGCGGGACAAGGTAGCCGATCTGCTGGCGGCGGTAGGCCTGCCGCGGACGACATTCCCAGCGGATCTGTTCCCACACGAACTGTCTGGCGGTCAGCGCCAGCGCGTCTTGCTGGCAGCCGCCCTTGCGGCCGACCCGGATGTGCTGCTGGCCGACGAGCCGACCACGGCTCTGGACCTCGTCACCCAGCGTCAGATCCTGGACCTGCTCGACAACCTGGCCGAGCGGCGCGGCCTCTCGCTGGTGATGGTCAGCCACGACCTCGGTGTGATCGCCCGCCTGTGCGAGCACGTGCTGGTGATGGAGGGCGGGCGGATGGTCGAGAACGGTCCGGTAGCGAAGATCCTGACGGCGCCGGCCCATCCGGTCACCGCCCGTCTCGTCGGCCGCCGGCTAGCGGCCGCACCGATCGAGCAGCGACCGCGCCACGCGCCACTGCTCGTCGCCCGAGGGCTCACCCGCCACTACCGCCTGCCCGACCGGGGCCGGCGCGTCGCAGTGGATGATGTCGATCTCGAGATCATGGCTGGCGAATCGGTTGGGCTGGTCGGTGCTTCCGGCAGCGGCAAGTCCACGCTCGCCCGCCTCCTGACCGGCCTGGAGCCACCCGATGCCGGAAGCGTTCTGCTGGACGGGCATGATCCGGGACGGTGGGACAAGGTTCGCCACTCCGTTCAGATGGTGTTCCAGGATCCGTTCGATTCCCTGGATCCCCGCTGGAAGATCGCCCGGATCGTGGGTGAGCCACTCGATCGGGACCGGCTCCCGGATAGCGAGCATCTGGCCCGGGTCGTCCAGGCGCTGCGGGAGGTGGAGCTTCCCGAGGACGCGCTCCGCCGCCATCCGCACGCCTTCTCGGGCGGCCAGCGCCAGCGGATCGCGATCGCGCGTGCCCTGGTGGCAAGACCAAGGTTGGTC
Source organism: Geminicoccus sp. (assembly GCF_036263595.1). Lineage (NCBI taxonomy): Bacteria > Pseudomonadati > Pseudomonadota > Alphaproteobacteria > Geminicoccales > Geminicoccaceae > Geminicoccus > Geminicoccus sp. Next base: position 3,424 of record NZ_DATAGQ010000206.1, read on the forward strand.
GTCCTCGACGAGCCGCTATCGGCGCTCGACGTGGTTATCCAGGACCAGGTCCTGGCCCTGCTCAGCCGGCTGCGGGCAGCGCATGATCTGACCTATCTCCTGATCAGCCACGACCTCGGCGTGGTCCAAAGGCTCTGTTCGCGCGTGATCGTTCTGGCCAAGGGGCAGATCGTCGAGGAGGGACCAGTCGACCAGATCCTGCACAGCCCACGCAGCAGTGCCGCCCGTGCACTGGTCGATGCGGTCCTGGCCCCCACCGTTGCACCGCAACAAGGCCCAGATTATTAACCGAGGCGGCGTGCGGAACTCTACCGCCTCGCCCATGTATATCGGCTGGGGTTCAACCCGACAGCTCTTGAGGATCTCATGAACGCCACTCGGCGCTCGGTGTCGCTCGGTCTCGCGGCCCTTTCACTGCTCGGCCTTGGCGAGGCAAAACAAGCCGCGGCGCAGGCGGAATCCGGTGTGAGGTTCGGCCCACCCGAGCCATTCTCCTTCGAAGCGCTGGTGACGCAGGCGGAAGCCGCATCGCGCGAGCCCTACGCGTCGCCGATCATCCGCTTCGACGACATCCTGGATCGCATCGATCCGGAAGTGTTCGCGGACATCCGCTATCGGCCTGAGCAGTCGCTCTGGGCGAATGGCGAGGGGCCATGGCCGATCCGCTTTCACCATCCCGGCCGGTGGTTCAAGCGGCCTGTGCACATCCACGTGGTGGAGAACGGCCAAGCGCGGGAGATCCTCTACGAGCCCTGGCTGTTCGAATTCGGCGAGAAGGCGAAGTTCGTGACCGGGCTGCCGGAAGATCTGGGCTTCGCAGGCTTCCGGGTGATGAACAAGGATCGCGGCAGCGACTGGCTTTCCTTCCTGGGCGCTTCCTACTTCCGCGCCTCCGGCGAGCACGACCAGTATGGCATCTCGGCACGCGGGGTCGGGATCGACACCGGCCTGCCGACACCGGAAGAGTTCCCCGCGTTTCGCGAGTTCTGGATCTCTCCCTCGCCCACGGGACCAGAGGACCTCACGATCTGCGCGTACCTGGACGGACCTGCGATCGTAGGGGCCTACCGCTTCCAGATCCGGCGGCCGGGTGCCGTGCTGATGGATGTCGAAGCGAAGCTGTTCATGCGTCATGCTGTCCAGCGCCTCTGCATCGCGCCGCTCACCAGCATGTACTGGTTTTCGGAGACGAACCGACACATCGCGACCGACTGGCGCCCGGAGATCCATGACAGCGACGGGCTCGCGATCTGGACCGGCGCCGGGGAACGGCTGTGGCGCCCCCTGATCAATCCGACCGCATTGACCGTCTCGTCCTTCGGTGACACCGACCCCAAGGGCTTCGGGCTGCTCCAGCGTGACCGGGCATTCGGCTCGTATGAAGATGATTCCCTGTTTTACGAGCGGCGTCCTTCCCTCTGGGTCGAGCCATTGCAGCCCTGGGGCAAAGGCACGGTGCAGTTGGTGGAGATCCCGACCAATGTCGAGATCCACGACAATATCGCGGCGTATTGGGTCCCAGAGACCCGAATCGAACCGGGAACGCGCTTCGACCTGTCCTGGCGGCTGCACTGGCAGGACCTCGAACCATACCTGTCTCAGAACGGGCGCTGTGTTGCCACACGGATTGGCAAAGGCGGACCGCCCGGCGCACCAGGCGACCGTGACCTGAAACTGTTCACGGTCGACTTCGAAGGGCCGTCGCTCGATCCGCTGCGCAAGGGCGAGGATGTCCAAGCAGTGGTCGCCACGTCACGTGGCGAGATCTTGCGTGCCTTCGCCTTCCAGATTGTCGGGACGAAGCGCTGGCGGGCGATGTTCGAACTCTCGGTCGAAGGGGCGGAACCGGTCGACCTTCGTCTTTATCTCCGGCTGGGCGAGAACGCGCTCACCGAGACCTGGCTGTACCAGTACCACCCCTTCCGGTTCGCTACCGGATCATCGGGCTTCGGGGGATAGCGGTCCATGGGCTACGAAAACATTCTCGTCGAGCGGCGTGAGACGGTCGGGCTGATCACGCTCAACCGGCCCAAAGCCCTGAATGCACTCAACAGCGAGCTGATTGCCGAGCTGAACGCGGCACTGGACGCGTTCGACGCTGATCCGGGAATCGGTGCCACCGTGCTCACTGGCTCGGAGAAGGCATTCGCCGCCGGAGCGGATGTCAAGCAGATGGCGGCCATGGATTTCTCCGCGGCCTATGAGAGTGACTTCATCGCCGCCTGGGCGCGGATCGCCGAGAAGCGTAAGCCCATCATCGCGGCCGTCGCGGGTTTCGCATTGGGCGGCGGCTGCGAGCTCGCCATGATGTGTGACATCATTGTCGCGGGGGACAATGCCCGCTTCGGCCAGCCCGAGATCAATCTCGGGACGCTGCCCGGCGCTGGGGGGACACAGCGCCTCGTCCGAGCCGTAGGCAAGGCCAAGGCGATGGACATGATTCTGACCGGGCGGATGATGGACGCCGGCGAAGCCGAGCGTGCCGGACTCGTCACCAGCGTCGTGCCCACCGGACAATTGCTGGACGAAGCTGTTCGGATTGCATCCGTGATCGCCAGCAAGAGCAGGCCCGCGGTACGTATGGCCAAGGAAGCGGTCAACGCCGCCTTCGAGACCGGCTTGACGGATGGGCTCCGGTTCGAGCGAAGGGCCTTCTACGCGAGCTTTGCCACCGAGGATCGCTCGGAGGGCATGAGCGCGTTCGTCGATAAGCGCCCGCCGGAGTTCCGGCACCGCTGAAATCCGCATGCAGCCGCTCTCGAGAGCGGCGACGCCGAGGTTGACGTCGCGCCGCCTCGGAGATATGAGGCCCTCTCACTCCCGATCATTGGGCTTTGGCATCGTGGCGCATACCCTTTCCGCGAAGAAGCGGGTGCGGCAGACCGAGGCGCGGACAACGCGCAATCGGGCTCGCACCAGCCGCATCAAGACGTTTATGAAGAAGGTCGAGGTGGCGGTCGCCAAGGGCGATGCTACTGCTGCCGCTGCTGCGTTCCGTGAAGCGCAGCCGGAGATTGCTCGAGGCGTCACCAAGGGTGTGCTTCACCGCAATACGGCTGCTCGGCGGATCTCACGCCTCGCTCATCTTGTGAAGGATCTCGCGGCTCAGGCCGCGTAGTAAAAACAGCCTTTGCGAATAAAACAAGCGGCGATGGCAAAAGTCATCGCCGCTTGTTTTGTTCTAAATTTATGGCATTTGTTTCTTCATGGATACGCTGTTCTACTCGAACGGGATTCTTCGTTGGCGCCGAACCAGCCGCTTGCCTCCGAGCAGGGTCGGGATTACTATCTCCGGACGTTCAGCTGCTTGAACACGACGATGAGTAGTGATCGAGTATTTGACGTTTGAAATCAGGAACCATCGTAAGCCGGCATAGTAACTGCACTGTCTGACGACAGGCTGCTCAATCGCCGGTGTGAGAGTTCTAGGTCTCTGCCTTGCTCGGCATGCGCTCGTCGCAGCGCCGACGGACATGGTCGCCGCTCCCGTGGTGCATTATGTCGGCAGACAGGCCTGAGACGGACAAGGATCGGTTCGGTCGAGAGGGTGCTCTGAGCCCTGACCGGATCAAGGCGCAAACACCACTGGCGGGTCAGGGTACGCATGATCGTGCCGCAATCGAGCGATCTGGAAGCGCAGTGGGCGCAGGTACGCTCGCTGTTGCGTGCCGAGGTGGGCGACACCGCCTTCAGCACTTGGCTGAAGCCGCTGCTGGCCCTAGGCATCGAGGGTGACCGTGGCCTGGTGTCGGTCCCCACCCAGTTCATGCGCGACTGGGTGGCGGCCCACTATGCCGACCGGATCCGTTCACTGTGGAACGGCGTCAATACACAGGTTCGCTCGATCAACTTGGTGGTGCAGACCAAGGGGGCGAGCGGCACGATCGTCAATCGGGAGCAGCCACCTCTCAGGGTGGTGGAGCCGCAACAGCGTCCGGTCAACGATACGCCGGACGAGTTGTCCGTCCAACTTGACCCACGATTCACTTTCGAGAACTTCGTGGTCGGCAAGCCCAACGAGTTCGCCGTGGCTGCAGCCGAGCGGATCGCGACCTCGCCCAAGCCGCCCTTCAACCCGTTGTTCCTTTATGGCGGCGTCGGGCTCGGCAAGACCCATCTCATGCACGCGATCGGCCACCGCTTCCTGCAGATCGATCCGAGCAAGAAGATCGTCTTCATGACGGCCGAGAAGTTCATGTACCAGTTCGTACGTGCGCTGCGCATCAAGGAGACGATCACGTTCAAGGAGATGTTCCGGTCGGTCGACCTTCTGATGGTCGACGATGTGCAGTTCATCTCCGGCAAGGACAGCACCCAGGAAGAATTCTTCCATACGTTCAACACACTAGTTGATCGCGGCAAGCAGATCGTCATTTCCGCCGACCGCAGTCCATCGGACCTTTCGGGTCTGGAGGAGCGGATCCGTTCGCGCCTCGGCTGGGGCCTTGTCGCAGATATCCATCCCACGACCTACGAACTCAGGCTCGGCATTCTGCAGGCAAAGGCCGAGCAGTTGCAGAGCGACGTCCCGCAGCGTGTCCTGGAGTTCCTGGCTGCACGGATCACGTCGAACGTCCGCGAGCTGGAGGGTGCGCTGAACCGCATGGTGCACCAGGCATCGCTGACCAACCGTGCCGTCTCGGTCGAGATGGCCCAGGAGATCCTCCATGATCTGCTCCGCGCCAACGACCGGCGCGTGACGATCGAGGAGATCCAGCGGGCCGTGGCCGAGCATTACCAGATGAAGCTCTCGGACCTGACTGGACCGCGCCGTTCGCGCGCGATCGCGCGGCCACGCCAAGCTGCTATGTACCTGTGCAAGCAGCTCACGCCCCGTTCCCTCCCCGAGATCGGCAAGAAGTTCGGCAGCCGCGACCACACCACCGTGATGCATGCTGTCCGCCAGATCGAGAAGCTGATCGCCGATGACCGGCAGCTGGCGGATGACGTGGAGCTGCTGAAACGGCGGTTAATGAGCTGAATCGTCACCGCCGGTACCGCAGCCGACCTGCCAGGCGTCGGCTGGAACCGCATCGGCCTATTGTGGAACGTGGCCAACGGTGGGTGGGCCAGCCAGCGGCGAAGGCCGGCTGATTCTGTCGAAAATCCGTGAACTTAGGTCGCGGGCCTGCTAGGTTCTCCAGCCCGGCACCGCGTTCGCGGGCCGGTTTCCGCCATCTTTGCGACTTGCCCAGACCATGAAGCTGACCATCGAGCGCACGCCTCTGCTCAAGTCGCTCGGCCATGTCCAGAGCGTCGTCGAGCGTCGCACGACGATTCCGATCCTGTCCAATGTCCGCCTGGAGGCGCAGAACGGCGAACTCCTGCTAACCGCGACCGACATGGACCTGACCCTCGTCTCGCGGGAAGAGGCGGAGATCTCGGAGAGCGGCACGACCACCGTGGCGGCCCACACGCTCTATGAGATCGTGCGGCGCCTGGCTGAGGGTTCGATCGTGGAACTGGAGCAGCAGAACGGCACGTCCGATCTTCAGCTGCGCTCCGGGCGGTCGTCCTTCGTATTGCCGGCACTGGCGGCCGACGAGTTCCCGGCGATGAGCGAGGAGGACCTGGGCGTGTCCTTCGAACTCAGCGCCGGCACGCTGCGCAAGCTGTTCGACAAGACGCGGTTCGCGATGTCGAGCGAAGAAACCCGCTACTACCTGAACGGGGTGCATCTCCACGCCACTAGGGGCGAGGGAGCCGCAGCCTGCCTGAGGGCGGTTGCAACCGATGGCCACCGGCTGGCGCGGGTCGAGATCCCCCTGCCGGAGGGCGCCAAGGGCATTCCGCCGGTGATCGTCCCGAAGAAGACGGTGGGCGAGGTGCGCCGGCTTCTCGAAGCGCTCGATCATGAATCGGTCGTCGGCGTGGCGTTGTCGCCGTCGCGCATCCGCTTCCAGATCGGCACCACCGTGCTGGTGTCCCGCCTGATCGATGGGGTATTTCCGGACTATGAGCGGGTGATTCCTCAGGCGAACGAGAAGGTGGCACTGATCGACGCCCGTGCCTTTGCGGTCGCCATCGACCGTGTTGCCACCGTCGCCACTGACAAGATCCGCGCCGTCAAGCTCGGATTTTTCGAGGGTCGCGTGGTCGCCTCCGCCGTCAGCGCCGAGGCTGGCCGTGCCCATGACGAGGTGGACTGCGAGCTGACAGGCAGCGAGCTCGAAATCGGCTTCAATGCTCGCTACGTCCTGGACATTACACAGCAGGTCGAGGGCAACACGATTCGCCTGGAGATGGCGAGTCCTGCGTCGCCGACACTGATTCGCGACCCGGAAGATCTGGCGACGATCTATGTGTTGATGCCGATGCGCGTATGATCGACCTTGCGGCCACACGCATGCGTACGGACGATGTGCCGGACGCCCTTCCCTGCGTGGTGCGGCGTCTTCAGCTGAGCTGTTTCCGCAACCTATCCGACCACGTCCTGAACCTCCCAGATGGACCGGTCGTGCTCCATGGCGACAACGGGGCGGGGAAGACCAACCTGCTGGAAGCCGTTTCGATGCTTGCGCCTGGTCGCGGCCTGCGCCGTGCACGGGCGAGCGAACAGGCATGCACGGGCGGAACTGGTGGTTGGGCGCTGCAGGGCCATATTGAGGGTCCTGAGGGTATTCATGCCGTGGCGACCGGCCTGGAGCCAGGCCAGGAGCGCCGGCGCTTTCGATTGGATGGGCGGGATATCGCGGCACGCGACGAGCTGCCGGCCGTGGTAGGTGTCGTCTGGCTCACCCCGGCCGAGGACCGGCTTTTCGTTGAGGCTCCGGCGGAACGCCGGCGCTTCCTCGACCGACTGATCGGCGCCGACGATCCAGCGTTCGCTGGCCTGACCGCACGTTATGATCGGCGTCTGCGCGAGCGCACGGCGGTCCTTCGTGGCGAGCGACCCGACAGGGTCTGGGTATCGACACTGGAAGCCGCGCTCGCTGCCGACGCGGTCGCCATCGCCGCGGCCAGGGCCGAGCGGGTCGAAAGTCTCGATGCCATGGTGGCCGATAGCAGGGGACCCTTTCCAAGGGTGCGGCTCGAAGTGTCTGGCGAACTGGAAGCATTGATGGACGGGCGGCCGGCGCTGGATGTCGAGGAGGAGGTGGCTGCGCGGCTGCAACGCAGCCGCGACCTCGACCGCGACGCCGGCGGGGCCTTGATCGGTCCTCATCGCAGTGACCTCATCGCGATCGACGCCGAGACTGCCACCCCCGCGGCACGCTGCTCCACCGGGCGGCAGAAGGCGCTGCTGCTGTCGATCGTGCTGGGGGAGCTCGCCCGTCGGCGGCGCATCGGCGCATTGGTGCCGATCCTCCTGCTCGACGAGGCCGCAGCTCACCTGGATGGAACCAGACGGGCGGCACTGTTCGAGCGCATTCTCGATGCACCCGGCCAGACCTGGCTCTCCGGAACCGAACAGGCTCCTTTCGCCGCCTTGCGTGGCAAGGCGGCATTCTTCCACCTGAATCAGGGCGATATCGCCGACCATGTCTGACACGTCCCCGATCCGCGATACCTACGACGCCAGCTCGATCAAGGTGCTGGAAGGCCTTGAGGCCGTTCGCAAGCGCCCGGGCATGTATATCGGCGACACCGATGACGGGTCGGGCCTGCACCACATGGTGTTCGAGGTCGTGGACAACGCCATCGACGAAGTGCTCGCCGGCCATGCCAGTCGCGTCGAGGTGGTGCTGAACGCTGACGGCTCGTGCACGGTCACCGATGACGGCCGGGGGATCCCGGTGGACCGGCATGCCGAGATGGGCGTGTCGGCCGCGGAGGTCATCATGACCGTGCTGCATGCCGGCGGGAAGTTCGACAAGAACTCCTACAAGGTCTCCGGCGGGCTGCACGGGGTGGGCGTGTCGGTGGTCAACGCCCTGTCCGACCGCCTGGACCTGCGAGTCTGGCGCGACGGGTTCGAGCATTTCGTGCGCTTCGTCGAGGGTGGCCGGACCGAGGCGCCGCTCACGGTGGTCGGTCCCTCCGGCGGCCGGCGCGGCACCGAAGTCACCTTCTATCCCTCGCCTTCCGTGTTTACCGGCATCGTGTTCGTGTTCGAGCAGTTGGCGCATCGTCTGCGCGAGTTGGCCTTCCTGAACTCCGGCGTCGAGATCATGCTGCGCGACCTGCGCGGCGAGGAACCGCGCGAAGAGCGGTTCTACTACGATGGCGGCCTTGCCGCCTTCACGACCTGGCTCGACCGGTCGCGGACTCCCGTCGTCAAGCCGCCGATCACGGTGGGTGGTGATCGCGACGGCGTCGTCGTCGAGGTCGCGATGCAGTGGAACGACGGCTACCACGAGGTCTGCCTTTGCTTCACCAACAACATCCCGCAGCGTGACGGCGGGACCCATCTGCAAGGCTTCCGGCAGGCGCTGACCCGCGTCCTCAACAAGTATGCGGAAGACAGCGGCACCCTGAAGCGCGAGAAGGTCGCCCTGTCGGGCGACGACATGCGCGAGGGACTGACCGCGGTCCTGTCGGTCAAGGTGCCCGACCCGAAGTTCTCCTCGCAGACCAAGGACAAGCTGATCTCCTCGGAGGTCACGCCGATCGTGCAGAACCTGGTGGGCGACGCGCTGTCGCGCTGGCTGGAGGAGCATCCGGCCGAGGCGAAGATCATCATGGGCAAGGTGGTCGAGGCGGCCACCGCCAGGGAGGCCGCGCGTCGGGCGCGCGAGTTGACCCGGCGTAAGGGCGCCCTCGACATTGCCAACCTGCCGGGCAAGCTCGCTGACTGCCAGGAGCGCGATCCGGCGAAGTCCGAGCTGTTCCTGGTCGAGGGCGACAGCGCCGGCGGCTCTGCGAAGCAGGGCCGCGACCGCCAGTTCCAGGCAATTCTGCCGCTGCGCGGCAAGATCCTGAACGTCGAGCGGGCCCGGGTCGACAAGATCCTGGGCAGCCAGGAGATCGGCACGCTGATCACCGCGTTGGGCACAGGCATCCGCGACGACTTCGACATCGCGAAGCTGCGCTACCACCGCATCGTGATCATGACCGACGCGGACGTGGACGGTTCGCACATCCGCACCCTGCTGCTGACCTTCTTCTACAGGCACCTGCCGGCCCTGATCGAGGAAGGTCACCTCTACATCGCCCAGCCGCCGCTCTACCGGATCAAGCGCGGCAACAAGGAACTCTACCTCAAGGACGACGCAGCCCTGGACGACTACCTCCTGGCCAGCGTCGGCTCCGAGGTGAAGATCGGCACCGACGGGGACGAACTGCTCGCCGGAGATGCCGCGACCAGGAGCTTCGAGCTCTCCCGGCAAGCGGCGCAGCTCATCAAGGGAATGTCGCGCCGGCATCCTCCCGAGCTGGTCGAAGCCCTCGCGGCGACCGGCATGCTCGGCGCGGCGGAGGACCCGGACCTGGAGGCAGGCCAGGTCGTCGTGCGGCACCTGGCGGTGGCGGGCAATGGGCACTGGCAGGCCAGCCTGGACGTGGACGATGTCCTCACCATGCACCGGACTAAGGGTGAGCGGCGGGAACGCTGGCGGATCGAGCCCAGCTTCCTCCGCTCGCTCGAAGCGCGCCGGGTTGCTGGGCTGATGGAGGAGCTGAGGGCACTCTGGGGGGACCATCCGGTGCTGCTGCACGACGACCAGCAGCTGCCGATCGCCGGGCCCCTGCACTTGATGGGGCGTGTCTCGGCGCTCGGCCGCAAGGGCATGGCGATCCAGCGCTACAAGGGCCTGGGTGAAATGAACCCGGAGCAGCTCTGGGATACGACTTTGGACCCGACCCGCCGCTCGATGGTACAGGTCAAGGTCGACCATGCGGACGATGCCGACGAGATCTTCACGACGCTCATGGGCGACGTGGTCGACCCGCGGCGCGACTTCATCCAGAACAACGCGCTGCGTGTGGTCAACCTGGACGTCTGAATGGTGGCACGGGCGGGAGCGGCAGGCCAACCGCCCGCCGCCGCCAATCCATGGCGGATCATGTAGAAAGCGCCAAGGCCACACCCGCCTGTAGAATGTGTTCCTCTCGCAGTGGTGACCTGCGGTCGCGTTCAAATGAGATCGGCAGGGCTCTAGACTTCGGTTGCACAGACCCGCGGCGCATGGCGCGCTGCGGGCCGAGGTCGGTCCGTCAAATTGCGTACTATGATGCGCAAGTGAGATGTTCGCTCTCGTCGCATAATGTAAATTTGGCCTAAATCTCCGTTAACATGAACATTCGGTCACAACGCTAAGAGGACGTTTCATGGCGCTGATCAACGGCACGCCCGGCAATGACACTGCGGCCGCCCTTCTCGGGACCGTGGAAGCGGACGAGATCCATGGTCGCGGCGGTGACGACGTCGCCCTTGGTCAGGGTGGCAACGACATCATGTTCGGCGAAGACGGCATCGACAACCTGAACGGGAACGATGGCGACGACGTGATCCTGGGCGGGCTTGGCAACGACGTGCTCTTCGGCGCTGGCGGGGCGGATCAGCTGAGTGGCCAAGCTGGCAACGATGACCTGTTCGGCAATGCCAACAACGATATTCTGCGCGGTGACGACGGGCTCGACCGACTGCTCGGTGGCGACGGCGACGACGTGCTGATCGGCGGCAACGGTGCCGACCGGTTCTATGGCGGTAATGGCGTCGACATCATCTCCGGCGGCAACGACGCCGATATTGCGCATGGCGACCGGGCGGCGCCGAACGTCGAGCCCTTGGCAGGTGCGGCCGACCGTATCTTCACCGGTGAAGGCAACGACCAGATCTTCGGCGAGTTCGGCGACGACAGCATCGACGGCGGCAACGGCGACGACATCATCTTCGGCGGTGGCGCCATAGGCGTCGCCCAGCAGACCAACACGGGCAACGACATCGGCACCGGCGGTGCCGGCAATGACCAGATCACCGCAGGCGACGGCAACGACCGGTTCTTCGGCGCGCTCGGCGACGACATCATGAACGGCGATGCCGGTAACGACGAGCTGTTCGGCGGCCT
>NZ_DATAGQ010000207.1:0-22169 GCF_036263595.1 Geminicoccus sp.
CATGGTCTATGGCGATTCCAACAGCTGGGGCTGGATCCCCGTCGAGGACGGCTTTCCCAGCACCCGCTACAGCGAGGACAAGCGCTGGCCCGGCATCCTCCGAGCTGAGCTGGGCAATGGCTTCGAGGTTGTCGACGAAGCCTTGAGCGGCCGGACGACCGACATGGACGACCCGACGGTCCTGAATGTTGGTGGCGCCGGCCTGGACGGTGCCGAGTACCTGCCGGCCGCCCTTGCCAGCCATCTGCCGCTCGACCTGGTCATCATCATGCTGGGCACCAACGACCTGAAGGCGATGTACGACCGCTCCCCGTTCGGCATCGCGCTCGGCGCCGGCGAGCTGATCGACATCGTGCAGAGCACGGAGGGCGGTGTCGGCACCGAGTACCCGAACCCGCAGGTCCTGCTGCTGGCGCCGCCGCCGCTCGGCAAGCTGTCGCCCGAGGTGTTCCAGGAGATGTTCGAGGGCGGCGTGGAGAAGTCCCAACAGCTCGGCGCCACCTTCGAGCCCATCGCGAAGGCGGCCGGCGCAGAGTTCCTCGACCTGAGCAAGGTGACCGCGACCGACGGCGTGGACGGAATCCACTTCACGGAAGCTGCCCAACGCAAGATCGGCATGGCCGTCGCGGACAAGGTGAAGGCGATCTTCAACTAGCCGCCTCAGGATCCTCGGGCGGCGGAGGTCAGCCCGGCTGCATGGCACCGTACTGGGCTCGATGCAGCCGGGCATAAACGCCGCCCGCGTCGACCAGCTGGTCGTGGTGCCCCTGCTCGGCGACCCCCAGTTCCGTCACCACCACGATCCGGTCGGCGTTGCGGATCGTGGCCAGCCGGTGGGCGATGACGAGCGTCGTCCGTCCCTCCGCCAGCTCGGACAGCGATTGCTGGATCAGGGACTCGGTCTCGGTGTCGAGGGCCGAGGTCGCCTCGTCCAGGATCAAAATCGGCGGATTCTTGAGGAACATCCTGGCGATCGAGAGCCGCTGCTTCTGCCCGCCCGACAGCTTCACCCCCCGTTCGCCGATCACCGTGTCCAGCCCGGCCGGTAGCTGGTCGATCAGCTCTTCCAGGCGTGCGCGCTTGGCGGCCTCGCGGATCTCCGGCTCGGTCGCGTCCAGCCGACCATAGGCGATGTTCTCGCGGATCGTGCCGGCGAACAGGAACACGTCCTGCTGCACGATGCCGATCTGGCTGCGCAGCGACGGCAGCGTCATCTTGCGGATGTCGATGCCGTCAATCGTGATCCGGCCGCTGTCGATCTCGTAGAAGCGCGGCAGCAGCGAGCAGATCGTGGTCTTGCCCGCACCGGACGGGCCGACGAACGCTACCGTCTCGCCCGCCTCGATCGAGAGGTCGACATCCCGCAGTACCGGGCGCGCCGGGTCGTAGCCGAACGCGACCTGCTCCATCCGGATGTCACCATGCAGTCGCCGCACGTCGATCGCATCCGGCGCGTCCACGACATCGGGTTCGGTGTCCAGGAACTCGGTGTAGCGCCGGAACCCCGCGATGCCCTTGGGGTAGGTCTCGAGGACCGCGTTGATCTTCTCGACCGGTCGGAAGAACACGCCGACCAGGAGCAGGAACCCCACAAAGCCGCCATTGCTCAACTCGTCGTGGACGACGAAATAGGTGCCGGCCAGCATCACGACGAGCTGGGTCAGCCGCATGCTGAGGTAGCTGAGCGACATGCTGGCAGCCATTGCCCGGTAGGCCTCGAGCTTCGTCTGCCGGTACTTGTCGTTGTTCTCCGCGAAGAGCCGGCGCTCGTGGTCCTCGTTGGCAAAGGCCTGCACGACCCGGATGCCGCCCACGTTCTCCTCGATCCGCGCGTTGAACTCGCCGACCCGGCCGAACAGGGCACGCCAGGTCCTGGTCATCCGACCCCCGTAGCGGCTGGTGATCCAGGCCGTGATCGGGACGATCACCACGACGATCAGGGCCAGCGGCGGATGCACCAAGAACATCAGGATGAACGCGCCGACAAAGGTCATGATCGCGATGAACAGGTCTTCCGGGCCGTGGTGAGCGACCTCGCCGATCTCCTCCAGGTCCTTGGTCAGCCGCGCGATCAGATGACCTGTCTTCTGGTTGTCGAAGAAGCGGAACGAGAGCTTCTGCAGATGGTCGAAGCTCTTCCGGCGCATGTCGGTCTCGATGTTGATCCCGAGCATGTGTCCCCAGTAGTTCACGATCACCATCAGCACCGTGTTGACCAGGTAGACGGCCAGGAGAGCGACCGAGGCCAGGATGATGAGATTCCAGTCCTGCCCGGGCAGCAGGTCGTCGATGAAGGAACGCACGGCCATCGGGAAACTCAGCTCGAGCAGGCCTGACAGGACGGCGCACGAGAAGTCGAGGATGAACAGGGTCCGGTAGGGCCGGTAATAGGCAAAGAAGCGGCGGAGCATGCCGGAAGAGTTCTTTTGCGCTGGATGGCGGGCAGACGGAGCCGCAGGTAGGGCCTGCCCGGCTAGACCTGCAGCCATGACACGTCAACAGCGATCGGCGAGGCCAGTCCGGTGCCAGCGCCTCAAGGGGATGCCGCCGGTCTCGCCGGACGCCATGCCCGCTTGATCCGGCACTGGGCACGTGCCACCGCTGGCGACCGGGCCACGATCCTGATCAGGAGCCGATCGGATGATCCACGAGTTGCGCGTCTATCATTGTGTCCCCGGCCGTCTGCCGGCCCTGTTGCAGCGCTTCGAGAATGTGACGCTGCAGCTCTGGGAGCGGCACGGAATCCGCCAGGCCGGGTTCTGGACGGTCGGGATCGGCGAGACCAACCAGGCCCTCTACTACCTGCTCGCCTGGGAGTCGCTGGCCGAGCGCGAAGCGAAGTGGAACGCGTTCATTGCCGATCCGGAGTGGCTGGCCAAGCGCGCGGAGAGCGAGCGGGACGGTCCGATCCTGGAGCGGGTCGCGAACCAGATCCTGATCCCGACTGCCTTTTCCGCTGTCAGGTAGCGACACTCGCCGACCTTTCGGTGCAACTGCAGCCAGCTGGGACCTCACGCGACAGTGTTGCTCATTGACGATCCTGTGACTTGCCATGCACGAGGGTCTCGAGCGTCGCTTAGGTGACGCGCAGCCGCGAACTGGGGATTGGCGGCATGTGGCGTTGGATGAAGAGGCTGCTGGACACGCGGCCGCGCGAACTCCCGCTGGCGAAGCGGGATCTTCTGCACCATGCACACGTGGATGGGCTGCCGACGCGCTGGACCGAGCAGAGCTTCTCGACAGCCCTCGAGTGGTCGTCCGGGCGGATGGCCGCCCGCCGCAGCATGGATCCCCCGTCGGGCTTTGCCGGCTAGCTTGCGGGCAGCCGGGCGAGCAGACGGTCGGCATCGTCCCGCCCGGCCGCCTTTGCCCGGGTCAGCCATTCCCGCGCCAAGGTCAGGTCCTGCGGCACGCCGGTCCCTTCCAGATAGGCTCGGCCCAGCGTGATCATCGCGCTGGGATGCCCGGCATCGGCAGCCTCCATCAGCATCTCCACCCCGGCCTCCGGATCGGCGGTGACGCCGTTGCCCGTCAGCAGTCTGCGCCCGAGATCGGCCTGGGCAGATGGATGTCGCGCCTCCGCCGCCGCTTCCAGCATCGCGATGCCCGACGGCATGTGGCCATAGGTCGAATCGCCGCTCATCAGGACCTGCGCCAGCCGGTTCATGGCACTGGCATTGCCTGCATCGGCTCCTGCCTGGAGCAGGGGAACCGCCGCGCCGACATCCTTGGAGACGCCATTGCCGTCAAGGTAGGCGATACCCAGCTGCGTGCTGGCGAGCGGGTCGCCGGCAGCGGCAGCCTCGGTCAGCAGTTCGATGCCGCGTGCCGCGTCCGCGGGCACCGTCTCTCCCTCCAGCAGGGCGCGACCATAGGCTGTCTTCACCGACACGTCGTCAGCGGCAGCGAGAGCCGCCTCGGCATAGGCGGCCGCCTTTTCCGGATCGGCCGGCACGTCTTCGGCACGTAGATAAAGCCGTGCCAGGTTGGCCGCACCGCGTGGATCGCCCTTGGCTGCCGCCTCCTCCAGCATCTGCAGCCCGCGCGGCACGTCTTTTGGGACGCCGCGCCCTTCGACATAGGCACGGCCGAACACGGCCATGGCCGCCGTGTCGCCACCCTCGATCGCCCTGGCGGCCCAGGCCTGCGCCTTCTGAGGGTCAGCCGTCACGCCCTCACCGTTCAGGTAGGCTGCGGCCAGGCCGCCAGCGGCACGCGGATCACCCGCTTCGGCTGCGGTGGTCAACCAACGCAGGCGCTCGGCGTCGCGTCCGGTACCTCGGGTGACGGCGGCCAGACGCGTGGCCGATTGCGTGTCCCCGGCCTCGGCGGCCTGCTCCAGCCAATACAGAGCCTGTTCCTCGTCCGCCGGCGCCAGACTGCCATCGCGGTAGATCCGCGCCAGGCTGCGCATTGCGTTCACGTCCCCGTCCGCGGCGCGCGCCTGCAGCGACGCCATGGCCCGGCTGGAGGCCTCAGGGATCTGCTCGCGGGTCTTGCCTTTCGCCAGTTCCCGTTCGGCGACCCGCACCATCGCCTGCTCGTCACCGACTTCCGCCGCTTCCGCCCACAGTGCGTCGATCCTGGCCGTATCAGTGCTGCCGTTCCGTTCGAGCGTGCGGGCTAACTCCGCCGCAGCACCGGCAGCACCACCGTCGGCAGCCATCTGCAGCAGCTGCTGTCCCCGCTCCATCTCCACCGGCACGCCGTCGCCGCGCACCAGCATCTTGCCCAGCAGGTACGCCGAATCCGCCTGCCATTCCGACGGCACCAGTACCGCCCGCTCGAGAGCCGCCTTTGCCTTGACCGGATCGCGGTTGTCGGGGCCGCGCAGGTAGTAGCGAGCCTCGAACAGCAGCACCATCGGGTGGCCGCTTTGCGCGGCCTCGTCATAGTTCATGGTAGCGCCGTACCGGTCGCCGGATTTCTCTGCCCTGCGAGCCCGCTCGAAGGCGCGGCTCGCTGCGGGCGGCACGTTGAAGGCGGTGGCGGTCTTGCCGCTCTCCGGCGTCCAGGTCGTGCCGCAAGCGCTCGTCAGTCCCAGCACGACACTCAAAAGCGCCACGCGGCAGACAGACAGCCCTGGTGAGGTCATGGTTCGCGTCCCAGTTCGACGGCAGCAGCGCAGCCGGGTAGGCATCGGCCGAGGCGATGCATAGCGGATGGTCGATGTTTGTTCAGCAGGGTTGAACTTCCGGCCGAGAGCCAAGGGGACATCATGAACGCACCTGAACCGTCTTCCCGCCCTCCCGTCGCGCGCACCGTGGACGTGGTGCATGAACGATTCGGGGTGCGCTGGCAGGATCCCTACGCGTGGTTGCGCGACCCTGACTTCCCGGCAGTCACCGACAAGGAGATCCTGGCCTATCTGGAGGCCGAGAACGCCTATGTCGACCGCATGACCCGGGATCTGAGGCCGGCGGTCGCGTCGATCAAGGCCGAGATGAAGGGAAGGATGGCGCCGGACGACGCCTCGGTGCCGGTTCGCCACGACAACTACTGGTATCATTGGGCATTCAGAAACGGTGCGCAGTACCGCACCTGGTACCGCCGTGCCGACGATGCGGCCGAGCCTGTCGTCCTGCTCGACGAGCCGTCGCTGGCCGCGGGGCTCGACTTCTTCAGGACGGGTGGCCCGATGCCGGCCCCCGACCACCGTATGGTCGCCTATGCGACCGACGAGGACGGGTCGGAGCGGCACGCGATCCATCTGCTGGATACGGCGAGCGGCGAGACCAGGCGCAACCTCGCCACCAACACCTCCGGCGGCGTCGTGTGGGCGAGCGACGGGCGGTCGTTCCTGTATGTCGAGCTGGATCCCTCCCTGCGCCCGTTCAGGGTACGGCGCCACCATCTCGCCGGCGCCACGGCCGATCCGGTCGTGTACGAAGAAGCGGATCCGGCCTATTTCGTATCGATTGGCCGGACACGCTCGCGCGCCCTGGTCACGATCACGGCCGCTACGCACGTCACCAGCGAAGTGCGCCTGCTGGCGCCGACGCTGGAAGGCGACCTTCGCCTGATCGATCCGCGCAAGGACGGGCGCTGGTACGAGGTGGACGAGGCGCACGGCATCTTGTGGATCCGCACGGACGACACGCATGTGAATTTCCGGCTCTGCCGCGCGCCGCTCGATGCGCCCGAGCCTGCCAGCTGGCAGGAGGTCCAGGCGGGTTCGGACGACGTCTATCTCCTGGATGCCGACTGTTTCGACGGGTTCACCGTCCGCAGCGAGCGTGTCGATGGGCTGGACCGGCTGGTGCTGGCGTTCGACGACGGGACGGAGCGGGTCGTCCGCTTTCCCGAAGCGGTCGGCACGCCGCATCTGGGCGAGAACCGGATGTTCCGGACCGACCGGCTGCGGGTGACGTTCTCCTCGATGGTGACGCCACCGACCGTCTACGACCACCATCTCGCCGACGATCGTCTGGAGGTGCGCAAGGTCCAGCCGATCCCCTCGGGCTATGATCCGAGCCGCTGGCGGACCACCAGGATCACGACGAGGGCGGCCGACGGTACCGGCGTTCCCGTCAGCATCGTGTATCCCATCGACTTTCCCAAGGACGGCAGCGGCCGCATCCTGCTCACAGCCTATGGCGCCTACGGCATGGGCATGCCCCCGTCGTTCGGGCTGCAGCGCCTGACCTATCTGGAACGGGGCGTGGCTGTTGCGACCGCCCATGTGCGGGGCGGGGACGATCTTGGGCGGCCCTGGTACCTGGCGGGCAAGCTGACAAGCAAGACCAACAGTTTCACCGACACGGTCGCCGCCATCGAGGGGCTGATCGCCGATGGCTGGACGGCCAAGGGCAACATCGCCTTGCAGGGCGGCTCCGCCGGCGGCCTGCTGGCTGGCGCCGTCGTGACCATGCGCCCTGATCTCTTCGCCTGCGTCGTCGCCGACGTGCCGTTCGTGGACGTGCTGAATACCATGTCCGACCCGAGCCTGCCGCTCACGCCGATCGAGTGGCCGGAATGGGGCGATCCACTGACCGACGAGGAGGCATTCCGCACCATCCTGTCCTACAGCCCCTACGACAATGTCCGGCCGCAGGCCTGGCCGCCCATGTTCGTCACCGCCGGCCTGACCGACCCGCGGGTGGGTTACTGGGAGCCGGCCAAGTGGGTGGCGCGGATCCGTGCCACCCGCACGAACGACGCGCCGCTCCTGTTCAAGACCAACATGGGAGCCGGTCATTTCGGCAAGTCCGGCCGCTACGACGTGCTCGACGAGCGGGCCCTGGTCGCCGCCTTTGTGTTGCAACAACTCGACAGCTTGGATTGACTCGCAACGATGGCAATGCCTTCCTCCGTTGCAGGTGAGCGTTGCCCGGTCGGTCCGGACAACGCCTGACACTCGTGCAGGCGAGACAATGATGCGAAAGATCCTGTTGGCCAGCGCAGCCCTGATGGGGCTGGCAGCGATGGGCGGGGCCGCCCAGGCGAAGACCTTCGTGTTCTGCTCGGAGGGCAGTCCGGAAGGTTTCAATCCACAATTCTACACGGCCGGCACGACATTCGATGCTACGTCAGAGACGATCTTCAACCGCCTCGTCGAGTTCACCTATGGTGAAACGACCCTGCAGCCCGGCCTGGCGGAATCCTGGGAGATCTCGCCGGACGGCAAGGAATACACTTTCCGCCTGCGCAAGGGCGTGAAGTGGCACACGACGGACGACTTCACGCCGACCCGTGAATTGAATGCCGACGATGTCGTGTTCACCTTCGAGCGTCAGTGGAACAAGGACCATCCGTTCCACGCGATCGGCGGTGCCAGCTACGAGTACTTCGACTCGATGGGCCTGCCCGACCTGATCTCCAAGATCGAGAAGGTCGACGACTACACGGTGAAGTTCACCCTGAACGAGCCGGAAGCGCCGTTCCTGGCGAACCTCGGCATGGACTTCGCCTCCATCCTGTCGGCCGAGTATGCCGACCAGATGATGAAGGCCGGCACCCCCGAGAAGCTCGACAACGACCCTGTCGGCACCGGGCCTTTTCAGCTGGCCGCCTATCAGAAGGACGCGGTGATCCGCTACAAGGCGAACCCGGACTACTGGAAGGGCAAGGCCAAGATCGACGACCTGATCTTTGCGATCACGCCCGACGCGTCGGTGCGCTATCAGAAGCTCAAGGCCGGCGAATGCCACCTGATGACCTACCCCAATCCTGCCGACCTGGAGGCGATGCGGCAGGATGCGGACATCAACTTGATGTCCCAGGAGGGCCTGAACATCGGCTATCTCGGCTACAACACCGAGAAGAAGCCATTCGACGACGCGAAGGTGCGCCTGGCGCTCACCATGGCGATCGACAAGGCTGCGATCATCGACGCGGTCTACCAGGGTGCGGGCACGGCGGCCACCAACCCGATCCCGCCCACGATCTGGTCGTACAACGAGGCCGTGAAGGACACGCCCTACGACGTCGAGGGGGCGAAGAAGCTCCTGGCCGAGGCGGGCATGCAGGATGGCTTCGAGACAGACCTTTGGGCCATGCCCGTGCAGCGTCCCTACAACCCGAACGCGCGTCGGATGGCGGAGCTGATCCAGTCCGACTGGGCAAAGATTGGGGTCAAGGCGAACATCGTCAGCTTCGAATGGGGCGAGTACCTGAAGCGTACCGCGGCAGGCGAGCACCAGACGCTGCTGATGGGCTGGACCGGCGACAACGGCGACCCGGACAACTTCCTCCACACTCTGCTCGGCTGCGATGCGGTCGGCAGCGCCAACCGTGCGCGCTGGTGCTACAAGCCGTTCGATGATCTCGTGGTCGCTGCCAAGCGTACCACCGACGTCGCCGAGCGGACCAGACTCTACGAGCAGGCCCAGGTCGTGTTCAAGGAACAGGCTCCCTGGGCGACCGTCGCCCATTCGGTGGTCTTCAAGCCGATGCTGAAGAGCGTGCAGGGCTTCAAGATCGATCCGTTCGGCGGCCACCAGTTCTATGAGGTCGACCTGGCCGAATAGGCCCGGCCGACGCGCATGTCGACGAGGGCGGGGGAACCCGCCCTCTCTGCTTTTGTATTGAGACGACCTTGATCCGATTCGTTCTTTCGCGCCTCGCGGTGCTGGTTCCGACCTTTCTGGGGGTGGCGTTCGTCGCCTTCATCTTCATCCGCCTTCTGCCCGGTGATCCAGTCGAACTCATGGCGGGCGAGCGCGGCACCACGCCGGAGCGCCATGCCGAGCTCATGGAGCGGTTCGGTTTCGACCGGCCATGGTGGGAACAGTATGTCACCTTCCTGGGCAACATCCTCCAGGGGGACCTCGGGCGGTCGATCGTCACCAAGGCACCCATCCTGGACGAGTTCCTGACCCTCTTCCCCGCCACCCTGGAACTCTCCATCTGTGCCATGATCTTCGCCGTGGCGTTGGGGCTTCCCGCGGGCGTGCTGGCGGCCACCCGGCGCGGGACGTCACTGGATCACGGCGTCATGGCGGTGACGCTTACCGGCTACTCCATGCCGATCTTCTGGTGGGGCCTGCTGCTGATCATCCTGTTCTCCGGCATCCTGCAATGGACACCAGTCAGCGGCCGGATCGATCTGTTGTACTTCTTCGAACCGGTGACCGGTTTCATGCTGATCGATTCCCTTCTCTCCGACCAGGCAGGCGCATTCCGCTCGGCGGTCTCCCACCTGATCCTGCCGACGATCGTGCTGGGTACCATTCCGCTGGCGGTGATCGCGCGGCAGACCCGTTCGGCCATGCTCGAGGTGCTGGGCGAGGACTATGTCCGCACCGCACGTGCCAAGGGCCTGCCCATGCGGCGGGTGATCGGCCTGCACGCCTTCCGCAACGCGCTGATCCCGGTGGTCACCACGATCGGCCTGCAGACAGGCGTGCTGCTGGCGGGCGCCATCCTGACCGAGACGATCTTCTCCTGGCCAGGGGTGGGGAAATGGCTGATCGATTCGATCTTCCGGCGCGACTACCCGGCCGTGCAGGGCGGGCTGCTGCTGATCGCGAGCGTGGTCATGATCGTCAACCTGCTGGTGGACCTGACCTACGGCCTCATCGATCCGAGGATCCGTCATGGCCGCTGAACTGACCGCCACGAAGCCGCCGCACCCGTTCATCGAGGGCTGGCACTACTTCAAGCAGAACAAGGGCGCACTGGCCGGACTGGTCGTCTTCGCGTCCTTCGTGCTGATCGCTGCACTGGCGCCGGTCATCGCACCCTATGCGCCGGACGTGCAGGACCGTGCCGCGAACCTGGTGCCGCCGGCCTGGCAGGCCGGCGGGTCGATGTCCCACCTGCTCGGTACGGACGCCGTCGGCCGCGACCTCCTGTCCCGCATCATCTATGGCGGGCGCTGGTCCCTGTTCGTCGGTCTGGTCGTCATCCTGGTCTCGATGACCGGCGGCATCCTGCTCGGGCTGGCGGCGGCCTTTGCCAGAGGTTTCGTCGACACGTTGATCATGCGGGTGCTGGACGTCCTGCTGGCGATCCCGTCCCTGCTGCTGGCGCTGGTGGTCGTCGCGATCCTGGGCCCTGGCCTGTTCAACGCGATGTTCGCCGTGGCCCTGGTCTACATGCCCCACTACGCGCGGCTCGTGCGCGGCTCGGCCATGAGCGAACTGCAGAAAGACTATGTCACCGCCTCGCGCGTGGCCGGTGCCTCCACGTCGCGCATGATGTTCGTGACCGTGCTGCCGAACTGCGCGCCGCCGCTGATTGTGCAGGCGACCCTTGGATTCTCGACGGCGGTACTCGATATGGCAGCTCTGGGCTTTCTGGGCATGGGGGCGCAGCCGCCTACGCCCGAATGGGGGACGATGCTGGCTGATGCCCGCGAGTTCATCCTGCGGGCCTGGTGGGTCGTCACCTTCCCCGGCCTTGCCATCCTGATCTCGGTGCTCGCCGTCAACCTGATGGGCGACGGCCTGCGCGACGTCCTTGATCCGAAACTGAAGCGTTCATGAGTCTTCTCGACATCCGCAATCTGACGGTGCGGTTCGCCACCGCATCCGGCTGGTTCACCGCCGTGCAGGGCGTGGACCTTACGGTCGACAAGGGCGAGATCGTCGCCATCGTCGGCGAGAGCGGCTCCGGCAAGTCGGTCTCCATGCTGGCCGTGATGGGGCTCCTGCCACCCACGGCCGAGGTGTCCGCCGACGTCCTGTCCTTCGACGGCCGCGACCTCCTGAAGATCAGCCCGAGCGAGCGCCGGTCACTGACCGGCGCCGACATGGCGATGATCTTCCAGGAGCCGATGAGCTCCTTGAACCCCTGCTTTACCGTCGGCTTCCAGATCGAGGAGGCCATCCGGCAGCATGTGGGGCTGAAAGGCCGCAAGGCGCGCGACCGTGCCGTGGAACTGCTGACGCTGGTCGGCATCCCCTCGCCGGCCCAGCGCCTGTCTGCCTTTCCGCACCAGCTCTCGGGCGGCATGAGCCAGCGGGTGATGATCGCCATGGCGATCTCCTGCGACCCGCGGCTGCTCATCGCCGATGAGCCGACCACCGCGCTGGACGTCACTATCCAGGCGCAGATCCTCGATCTGCTGGTCGAGCTCCAGCAAAGGCGCGACATGGCGCTGGTGCTGATCACGCACGCCATGGGCGTGGTGGCGGAAACCGCGCAACGCGTGGTCGTCCAGTATGCCGGGCGGCAGGTCGAGCGGCAGGACGTGTTCGGCCTCTTCGACCATCCGCACCATCCCTACACGGCTGCCCTCCTGGGTGCCTTGCCCGAGCGATCGGCCGAAGGTGCGAGGCTTGCCTCGATTCCCGGCGTGGTGCCGGGGCAGTTCGACAAGCCGAGCGGCTGCCTGTTCCATCCACGCTGTCCGCGCGCCGACGAACGCTGCATCCGGGTCGAGCCAGTGCCCGCCGGCCCGGCCCTCGGCGAAGCCCTCTGCCACTATCCGCTGGGGGCTGACCGATGAGTGCCGTGATCGAGGCGAAGGACCTCACCCGTCATTACACGGTCAGGCGCGGCCTGTTCGCCGGCTCTGCCACCGTGAAGGCGGTCGACGGCGTCAGCTTCAGCGTGCCGCGCGCCGGCACGCTGGCGGTGGTCGGCGAATCCGGCTGCGGCAAGTCCACGCTCGGCCGGATGGTCACCCTGATCGAGCAGCCGACCACCGGTACGCTGCGGCTGGACGGGCAGGCTGTCGAGAAGGTCACGCCCGAGTTGCGCCGAAAGGTGCAGATCGTGTTCCAGAACCCGTACGGGTCGCTCAATCCGCGCCGCAAGATCGAGGACACGCTCGCCGAGCCGCTGATCATCGCTGGCGGGCATTCCTCGGCGGAGCGCCGTGAACGGGTCCAGGCCATGATGGCCAAGGTCGGCCTGCGCCCGGAACACGCGGCCCGCTACCCGCACATGTTCTCCGGCGGGCAGCGCCAGCGCATCGCAGTGGCGCGCGCCCTGATGCCCGAGCCGGAAATCATGGTGCTGGACGAGCCAGTATCGGCGCTCGACCTCTCGATCCAGGCCCAGGTGCTGAACCTGTTGATGGACCTGCAGGACGAGTTCAAGCTCGCCTACCTGTTCATCAGCCACGACCTGTCGGTGGTCAGGCACATCGCCCAGGACGTGATGGTGATGTATCTGGGCCGTGCCGTGGAGATGGGCCCGAAGACGGACGTTTTCGCCACGCCGCGCCATCCCTACACACGCGCCCTTCTGGCGGCCACGCCGATCGCCGACCCAAGGCGCAAGCGCGAGCGGATCAAGGTGACGGGCGAACTCCCCTCGCCGCTGAACCCGCCGAGCGGCTGCACTTTCCACCCACGCTGCCCGCTGGCCAATGGCCGCTGCAAGGTCGAGGTGCCCAAGCTCACGCTGGCCGGCCGCCAGCTCGTGGCATGCCATGCGGTGGAGGAAGGCCGGGACGGTGCCTGAAGAGGCATGAGCTGGGCTGCAAGCTGAGGCAGATGCGCGTCGGACGAGATGCGGGGCACGTCCTGGAGCGTCCAGGACGTGAGCTTGCTTGGATGTCCGCAAGCCTCGACGGCTGCTCAATCGGAAAGGTGGCGAATCAGTCCGACAACGCTGCTCTGGCCAAGTCCTGACGAAGCACCATCGGACCGGCCATGGGCACGTCCTGGTTGATCAGGTGGCGCTCGACCGTATGTCCATCATCCCAGCCGCTTCTCCAGCCCGTGGCACGGGATCATCGTGTAGATGGCTGTCCTTCCATGGCCAGGGCCCAGCCGAGACTGGCGCGAAAGCCTCATCCGAGCAAGGTGACCAGGGATATGGCCTGTCACCTCTTCGCCGGAGCAACGCCGTTGCCTGTTTGGATGGTCCGGCGGTGCCAGATCAGCCGATGCTACCCATCTGACGACGGTTCATGCGGTGAACTGGTCGGTGCTTTGCAGATCCATGGCCATGCAGAGCAGCCAGAGCTGGCAGAGCGGTTACGGATCAGGCCGCCGTGGCGCACGCGCCGGTACAAATGGCGTCGCTTCATGGTGCCGAAGAGCTTCTCGATCAGGCCACGTAGCGGCATGATGCGACGTTCATCCACCTATGCCGACGGCGAGTGCTTGGCTTGATGCCGTCGGTGCATGATCCGGTCGGTGATCCCGGCCTCTGCCAGAGCGTCTCACCGCCTCACATCAGCGGCGATGCTTCCTCCAATGTCGGCACCGGCAAGGATGGCTTTGCGAATCAGGTCAGTGCCTTGATCCACCGCCAGGTGCGCCTTGTAGCCGAAGAATCTGCACTGCTTAGTACCGGATGAAGCCAGCTATCGGATCGCGCCCCGACACCTCACCTTCCCGCATGGGCGGCCGCTTCACGTCCGCCTCCACCAGCGCGGTATCCATCATCGTGCCGGCATTGATCACCAGGCCGCGCTGCTCGAGTTGCCGGTTCGCGTGTCGAGCACGGCTTCAGCCAGACCTGCCTTGGCAGGGTCAATCCGGAAATGCGACAAGGCGGTAGCGTCCGGCACCGCCTCCTCCAGGTCACGATTGAACAGGCGGCTTTGCCGTCCAGCAGGAACGGCAAGGCCATGAGCTGCACCAGCGGCGGATTGGCAGATCGTCCGGCCGATTCCCGACGCATTGGCTGCAAGAGCGTCTCGATCGGCGCCCAGTCCACCCTGATCCGCTCCAGGCACTGGTTGCTGCCAAAGGCTGTCGGCAACAGCGCCTCGGCCAGGCTCACCTGACCCACCGCCTTGCGTACCATCGGCTGCCTCACGTCCTGATGAGCAGGATCGAATCACAACAGCACAGCCAGACTCCGGGTTTCGCCTCAGCCTCCACGACCACCGGCCGTTACTGCACAAGTGTGGAATAGTCAGGGCGCCATGTGACTTCCCGACAATCAACAAGCCAAGCTGCCTGTGTTCAGCACCACGCGAGTGGTCATGTCGGGCTCAGCCGGCAGGGGCAGGATCTGTCCTTCTTCGTCGGAAGGCCCGGCCCCGCCGCCAAATAGCAGAACTTGCCACCTGACCTCGGCTGACCCGATCCCCCGGCATGGCCGTAGACGCGTTGACGGCGACTTGCCCGGCCAAGCGTCCAGCAGCGCCGCAGCGCGCCCGAGGAAGAGAGAAGACGTTGTCCGCCCGGTCCGCCTTCGCGCTGCACGGGAGGGCAACACCAGAAGCCGGAATGACATCGGGATGTCCTGGAGCCAGCTTCATTCCAGATCGTCTACCGGCGTTCTCGCCATGTCCGACCTGATGGTTCTGGCTATCTCGTGACGTCGCTCCGGGCGCCGTCGGAGAAGCAATCGCAGCCGCCGGTTTCCTTCAGGGCCACGAGCCTCTGAGCCGGTTCACCACAAACAAAAAGGGAGGGCGTTTGCCCTCCCTTTTCAGGATCGAGTGCGCAGGAAAGCGCCAGCTCAGTTCCAGTTGTCGTCGAAGCCGCCGCGATCGCCACGGCCACGGCCGCGCGACGAGCCGGGCGAACGCGAGGGACGCTCGCCGAAGCCGCCACGGTCGTCGAAGCCGCCGCCAGCAGGCGGACGGTCGGCACCAAAGCCACCGCCAGCCGGCGGACGGTCGGCACCGAAGCCACCGCCAGCACGCTCGGCGCCGAAGCCACCGCGAGGACCGCCGAAGCCGCCACCGCCGCCGCCACGCGGGCCGCCGAAGCCGCCACGGTCGCCACCAAAGCCACCGCGATCACCGCCAAAGCCGCCACGCGGGCCACGGTCACCGCCGCCAGGCCCACCGAACCCGCCACCACGCGGACCACGGTCACCACCGGGGCCACCAGCCGGACGACGATCCTCGGCCTGACGCACCGCAAGGGCACGCCCCGCCATCTGGAAGCCGTCCATCTTACGGATTGCGTTCTCGCAAGCCTCTTCAGTCTCCATCTCGATGAAGCCGAAACCACGGCTACGACCGGTTTCCCGATCCGTCGCGATCTTGACCGCCACGACGGGACCGTGGGGAGCGAAGAGCTGTTCTAGTTCCTCAGGCGTCGTCGAATAAGGGAAGTTGGCTACGAAGAGCTTACGAGTCATCGGCGAGTCCGGCAAAACCGCGCGTGCGGGTGGGAAGTACAATCAAACGTGAAAGGGATGCGCGCATCATTGGAGGCAGATCGCCTGACCCTTCAAGCACAACGGGCCCGGCTCCGACCTGCTCAACAAGCCTGGAGGAGTGAGGCGCGATCGCCTTACCGCTGCAGAACGATGACAGAGCCAAAGATGAACCGACTGTCACGAACAGGGCGTCTTCTCGTGTAGCGACACATTCCGATCGCTCTTATACACGAGAGCGTCGCCACGCGCCACGGAGATTCGCGTATCCATGGAGATCCCGTCACGAGGTCTGTCAGCCACCGCAGCGGGCCCGAGCGAGGCCGAAAAGACCGCCTGCCGGCTTGAGATCAGTGGCATCGTCCAAGGCGTCGGCTATCGCGAATGGCTGGTCAAGACCGCCCTCAGGACAGGGCTGACCGGGTGGGTCCGCAACCTTCGGGACGGCAGGGTAGAAGCCCATGTCGAAGGCCTTGACGGTTCCATCCGCCAGCTCATCGAAGCCTGCTGGCGCGGCCCCAGCCATGCTCGTGTCACGGATGTACGTGCCTCGCGCGTCGCACCGGAGCATGCCGAGGATTTCCGGCGCCTTCCTACCGCCTAGACGAGAACTGCTTCGAACCGCAGCCTCACATAGTCGGCCGTCCAGTGGCCGCGGCCGTCGCGGAGGGCTGGCGCCAGCATCCCTTCCACCCGCTCGAGGAATGGCTCCCGTCGATCGGCGGGAAGATGCTCGGTCCAGGGCCCGGCGAAGGTGCGAAGCCAGTTCAGCATGCCGGTCGGCAGCGGCGTGGGCCGCGGGATCAGATCGATCGAACGGACGGTGAAACCGGCTGCTTCCAGCCTGTCCTTCTGCTCCGCCGGGCTTGGAAAGTACCAGGGATGGAGTGCCCGGGCATCCAGCCCGAACTCTGCTGCCGCCACGTGCAAGGCCACGATCTCCGCCGCCACGTTGCCAGCACCGCCCATCTCCGCGACGAAGCGGCCGCCCGGGCGAAGCGCGCGCGCCACTGAGCGCAGCACGTCGTCGGGCCTTGTCATCCAGTGCAGCGCCGCATTGCTGAACACGGCGTCGAACCGGCGCTCGAAAGGCAAGGCGTGACCGTCCGCGACCTCGGCAGGAATCCCCTTCGCCATCGTGGCGGCCACCATCTCGGGTGAACCGTCCGCGCCGACCACCCGTGCGCCCCGCGCCTGGATCTGCTCGGTCAGCACGCCGTCGCCGCAGCCGAGATCGAGGATGTCCTGACCATCCACGGGCCCCAGCAGATCGAGCAGCGGCGAGCCGAGGACGGCCACGAAGCCCGCATGCTGCCGGTAGTTTTCTGCATTCCAGGTCTGGCTGGTCATGGTGTCCTTCCTGTCTGCAACATGATGCAACTGCCGCACGGTCCAGCCAGCTGCGATCTTGTGCAGAACTCTTCTAGATCCGATCATGCGCCGGGACTGCTGAGACGACCTCATGATTCCTTCATCCCTGCCATGATCTCGCTGAAAGCGGTCCAGGCCTTTGCCGCCATCGTGCGCCACGGCAGCGTGGTGCAGGCCGCCACCGAGCTGGGCGTGACCGGCTCGGCCCTGTCGCATCTGCTCCGCGAGCTGGAAGGCAGGCTGGGTACGCCCTTGTTCGAGCGGGTCGGGCGTGGCCTGGTCCCGACGGAGGACGGCCGGCGCCTTGCCGATGCGGTCGTGCCAGCGTTCGCCCAGATCGACCGGGCGCTGGCCGATTTCGGGCGGCGGCGGATCGAGCTTCGCATCAGCACGCTCTCGACCTTTGCCAGCAGCTGGCTCATCCCGCGCCTTGCCCGCTTCCAGGCCCGGCACCCCGATATCGAACTGCTCGTCGCCACCTCCACCCGCAACGTAGATTTCGAGCGGGAGAGCTTCGACTGCGCCATCCGTCACGGTCAAGGCAACTGGGCGAACGTGCAGGTGAAGAAGCTCTATGACGACAGCCTCGTCCCCGCCGTCAGTCCGCAGCTCGCCGCCGAAACCGGGCTGCAGACACCTGCGGATCTGGCAAAGCTGCGGCTCCTGCATGGCCGGGCACGTCGCGGGGACTGGGCGGTATGGCTGGAGCAGGCGGGTGTCCATGGGATCGACACGAGCCACGGCCCGGTATTCGAGACGCGGGCCCAGGTGGTGCAGGCGGCGATCGGGCGGCTGGGTGCGATGGTGATCGATCCCTGGCTGATCGCCGACGAGATCCGCCAGGGCCATCTGGTCATTCCGTTCGGCCCGGTCGTGCCGTTGCCGGCTGCTTACTGGCTGGTCTGGCCGCAGCGCCGCGCCAATGCCCGGCCGCTATCGGTCTTCCGCGACTGGCTGGATGAGGAAATCACCACCGAGATGGCACCGCTGGGAGTGAACCGATGAGCCAAACGTTGCTGACCACCTGCATGATCGCCGCCGAGCCCGACACGCTCGCACCGGACGGTTCGGAGATCCGCTTCCTCCCGCAGCTGAAGGGCGGAAGCATGGTGCACTGCCGGGTGCCCGCCGGCGGCACGACGCTTGCGGTCCGGCATCGCACGGTCGAGGAGGTCTGATACGTGCTGGCCGGCGTCGGCGAGATCTGGCGCAAGCTCGATGGCGAAGAACGGGTCGACGAGTTGTGCGAAGGCACTGCCGTGACCCTTCCGCTGGGGGTCCATTTCCAGTTCCGCAACACCGGGCGCAGCCCGCTGGACATCGTCATCGTCACCATGCCGCCCTGGCCGGGGATGGACGAGGCGGAGCGGGTGCCCGACCACTGGGAGGTGCAGCACCCGCCCAAGGCTTGACCTGGCTAGGCGTACCGCTCGGGGATGCGCTGGTCCGGAGTCAGGATGTCGACGGACTGCTTCAGGATCTGCAGGCCGTGGCTCTTGTCGGGGTCGGACTGCCCGCCGATGGTGGTGTTGACCACGATCGTGATGTCCTTCGACGGCCGGTAAGCCATCACGGGGTTCCAGCCGAAATACAGGCCGTTCTGCATGATCCAGCCATTCGCGACGATCACACCCATCGCGTAGTAGAGATCGGGCGCGTTTTTTCCGAGACCGACGGTGGCGGGCGCCGTGAGCAGCTTTTGCGACTTGCTTGACAGCACCGCCCCTGATCCCAGGAGCCGGATCCAGCGGGCGACGTCGCCCAGGTTGCTGTTCATCAGGCCGCTGTGCGAGACCCAGGCCGGGTCCCACATGGTCGAATCCTCGAAGCGGCCGAACTCGCGGCTGAAGGCGTGCAGGAACGGCGCCCGCAGCGCGATGCTCGATGGGTACTCGGTGTTGTACAGCCTGTTCGGGCGAAGAAAAGCTTCCTGGAGCAGCGTCGCGATGGGCGTGCCGGTGGCGCGCTGCAGTGCCTCGCCCAGGATCACCGCGTTGGTGTGCGAATAGCCGAAGCTCTTGCCGGGCTCGAACTGCATCGGCATCGACAGGGCGAGATCGATCAGTTCCTGTGCTGTCCAATGATGGAGGAGGACACTGCGCTTGCCGGAGAGAAAGGCCTGGCTCGCCAGGTAGTCCGGGTAGCCCGAGGTGTTCAGGCTCAGCATGCGCAAGGTCACCTTGTCAGCGCTCCGCAGCCTCGGGAACCAGCGGGACAGCTTGTCGTCGAGGTCGAGTCGCTTCCTGTCCGCCAGATGGAGCAGCAAGGCGTTCACATAGGTCGTCGTGACGACGGCGGCCCGAAAATGCATGCCGAGCCTGACGGGCTCGCCGCTCCCCGAGAAGCCCAGCGCCCGACGCAGGAGCTTCTGCTCGCCCACCCAGACACCGAACAGGACCGATCGAAGCCCATGCTCCACCTTGTAGCGCGCCACGGCGTCAGCCAGGCGTGGGGCCGGATCATGGCTCGCTTCCGCGGAAGACGTGATAGCGGAAGCAAACGCGCCGCCAGTGAAAGCCATGATGGCCCGACGAGCTATCCTCATCTTTCCTCCCCGCTGATCTTCTCAATCCAGCTCGTATTCTTGAGGTGCAAAAATCGGAAGCACCGAGCAAACGCAGCAACTGATTGGTCGACGGAGGCTTGAATTCTCCGCAAGGACTTGATCTTGATGCCTCGGATCTTTCAGGGCTTCCTACGCCTGCGCCAGAACTGCCCACACTTCAACGTCTTCTGACCAGGACAATTTTACAGCATACATTCTGCCGAACAAGCAACCACGTTCCGGTCCCTGCCGCCACCGGCGTGATGTTTGCCCTGCCAGCGCGCAGACGCTAAACGCTGCGGCGGGATTTCGTGAGGTCGAATGGTGCAGCCAGTTCAAGTCATCGGCGGCGGGCTCGCCGGGTCCGAGGCGGCTTTCCAGTTGGCACGGCGCGGCGTGCCTGTCCTGCTGCACGAGATGCGGCCGGTACAGGGGACCGCGGCCCACAAGACGGACCGGCTCGCCGAGCTGGTCTGCTCGAACTCGTTCCGCTCGGACGATCCGATGGGCAATGCGGTGGGCCTGCTGCACGAGGAGATGCGGCGCCTGGGGTCGCTCGTGATGTGCGAGGCGGACCGCCACAAGCTGCCGGCGGGCGGCGCGCTGGCAGTGGACCGGGAGGGTTTCGCGGCCGCGGTCACCGCGCGGATCGAGGCCGAACCCTTGATCCGGATCCAGCGGGACGAGGTGACCAGCCTGCCGGGACCCGAGGCCGGTCTGGTGATCGTCGCGACCGGTCCGCTCACCTCCAACGCACTGGCCGAGGATATCCGCAAGCACACTGGCGAGGATCAGCTTGCCTTCTTCGACGCGATCGCACCGATCGTGCACAAGGATTCTATCGATTTCGACGTCGCCTGGTTCCAGTCCCGCTACGACAAGCCCGGACCGGGCGGCACCGGCGCCGACTATGTGAACTGCCCGCTCTCCGAGGAGCAGTACGACGCCTTCATCGACGCCCTGCTCGCGGCGGAGAAGGTCGACTTCCGGGACTGGGAGACCTCGACCCCCTATTTCGAAGGCTGCCTGCCGATCGAGGTGATGGCCGAGCGCGGTCGCCGGACTCTTTCGTTCGGGCCGATGAAGCCGGTGGGCCTGACCGACCCGCGCACCGGCAGGCGCCCGGCTGCCGTCGTCCAGCTGCGCCAGGACAATGCGCTCGGCACCCTGTTCAACATGGTGGGCTTCCAGACCAAGCTCCGCCACGGCGAGCAGACCAGGGTATTCCGCACCATCCCGGGCCTGGAGCGCGCGGAGTTCGCGCGCCTGGGGGGACTGCACCGCAACACCTTCATCAACGGTCCCAAGCTCCTCGACCCACAGCTGCGGCTGACGACGGTTCCCCATGTCCGCTTCGCCGGCCAGATCACCGGCTGCGAAGGCTATGTCGAGAGTGCCGCGATCGGCTGGCTGGCCGGTTTCTTCGCGGCGGCCGAGGCGCGTGGCGCCTCCCTGGAGCCGTTGCCGTCCGTGACGGCGCATGGCGCCCTGCTCGGCCACGTCACAGGCGGCGCAATCGCCGAGACCTACCAGCCGATGAACGTGAATTTCGGGCTGTTTCCGCCCCTGGAGGACAAGGTGCGCAAGGACGGCCGCAAGGCGGCGATGGCACAGCGTGCCCTGGATGCATTGGATCGCTGGAACCCAACCGCAAGGTGAGGACGCGGGGCGCTTGTGTCGCGTCGAAAAGCGGCTACGGTGCGGTGCATGCGGGCTGGGGCGGATTGTTCCGGCCGTGATCCCTTCCATCTCCGGCATGTTCGAACCGATAGCCTGATGTCGTCGCGCACCCAGCCGTTCCAGATCCGCGGCAGCTTGCAGACGCTCCTGTCGTTGCGCCTCGTCGAGCCGCACGATCCGGAGTTCTTCGGCAAGTTCCTCGACAAGATCGCGCACAGCCCGGACTTCTTCCGGAACGCGCCGATCGTGCTCGACGCTGCCCCCGTCGCCGGTCTGCCGCCGATCGACATCGCTGCGTTCGTAGCCAAGCTGCGCGAGCACCGGATCATTCCCGTGGGTCTGCAGAACGGATCGACGGAGTGGAACGAGGCGGCGGTGACCGCCGGCCTCGCAATCCTGCCGGAAGGCCGGCATGTCGAGCCGGCGCGGGCGAAGGAACCCAGTGCTGCGCCGGAAGCGGCCCCCACGCCCACCGGCCGCGCCTCGCCCTCGCCTGCTCTGGTCGTGCGGGAGCCCGTCCGCGGCGGGCAACAGATCTATGCGCCCGACGGCGACATCATCGTCGTTGCACCGGTCGGCCACGGCGCCGAGCTGATCGCGGGCGGCCACATCCATGTCTATGGCTCGTTGCGCGGCCGGGCGTTCGCCGGCGTGGACGGCGACGAGCAGGCAATGATCTTCTGTGACCACTTGGAAGCCGAGCTCCTGTCGATCGCCGGCATCCACATGGTCAACGAGCAGTTCGACGAACGTCTTCTGAAGAAGCGTGTGAAGGTCATGTGCGACGGCGAGCGCCTGGTGGTGGCGCCTCTCCCCTGATCGTCAGCCCGCCTGTCTTCCGAGTTCTTCTCGATTGTGCCTCCAGGGAGGGCAACCTTGTCCAAGGTCATCGTCGTTACCTCCGGCAAGGGCGGGGTCGGTAAGACCACTTCCGCCGCCGCGATCGCGACCGGTCTCGCCATGCGCGGCAAGAAGACGGTCGTAATCGACTTCGACGTGGGCCTGCGCAATCTCGACCTGATCATGGGTTGCGAGCGCCGCGTCGTTTTCGATTTCATCAACGTCATCAACGACGGCGTCCGCCTCAACCAGGCGCTGATCAAGGACAAGC
>NZ_DATAGQ010000208.1:0-6275 GCF_036263595.1 Geminicoccus sp.
TTCGGAACGGACGGATCCGACATCATGAACGCGCTTCGTCGCACTGCAGGTCTCGCCGCCATTCTGATCTTCGGGATGATCGTCCTGGGCGGCGTCGTCCGCACCACCAATAGCGGCCTGTCCTGCCCCGACTGGCCCACCTGCTACGGCTACTGGTTGCCCTTGCCGTCCCTGCTCGAGCAGGTCCCGAACATGGGCTACGAGTACTACCAGGTCATGCTGGAGTGGGTGCACCGCCTCATCGGCGGGGTGGTGCTGGGGCCGCTCACGCTGGTGGTGGCGTGGCTCGGATGGCGCCATCGGTCGGCGCATCCGCGGATCGCGCTGTCGGCAGGCCTGATGGTGGGATTGCTCCTGGTGCAAGGTCTGCTGGGCGGCCTCACCGTCCTCGACCGCAACAGCCCCTGGTCCGTCGCCATCCACCTGGGCAACGCTCTCCTGCTGCTGGTCGTCGTCATCGGCATCCACGATGCGGCGCGCGGGCGCAGCGCGGCGATCAGCGAGGCGCCCGGCTGGATCCGCCCGCTGGCGCTCCTGGCCATGGTCACGGCCCTGCTGGCGATGATGTCTGCTGCCGTGACCGCCAAGTCCGGTGCCTCGCTCGCCTGCTCGACCTGGCCGGACTGCGGCGGAAGCTTTCTGCCGGACTGGGAGGACCAGCTCACCGTCGTCCACATGATCCACCGCTACCTGGCGGCCGCCTTTGCTCTGACGCTGATCGCGCTGCTGATCGGCTGCCTGCGTGACGGTCGTGTACCGCATGAGCTGCGCCGGCAGAGCATGGTGACCGCGGTGCTGGTCTGCACGCAGGTCATGATCGGCGCGCTCGTGATCATGATGGAAGTCCCGATCTGGAAGGCGGTGCTCCATCAGGCCACGGGCGTCCTCACCTTTGCCCTGGTTGCCGACCTGTTCTGGCGCGCCCGCAGCGTTCCCGTGGGCTCGCCGACCGTTCCAGGAGGGCTACGTGCCGCAAGCCTACGCTGATCTCGCCGACCGGTTCGCACGGATCTCCAATGTGGAGGGCGCGCTGGCGGTGCTGTCATGGGATGCCGCCGTGGTCATGCCCAAGGGCGGTGCCGAGGGCAGGGGCGAGCAGACCGCCGTGCTTAAGCGGTTCGCCCACGACCTGATCACGGCACCGGTCGTGGCCGAGCGCCTAGCCCAGGCGGACGACGAGACCCTCGACGAGTGGCAGCGTGCCAACCTCGTCGAGATGAAGCGCCGCCACGTGCAGGCTACCGCAATTCCGTCCGACCTCGTCGAGGCGATCGCGCGGGTGACGACGACCTGCGAGATGATCTGGCGCGATGCGCGCGCCAAGAGCGACTTTGCGGAACTGGCGACATCGCTGACTGAGGTCGTCCGGCTGACCCGGGCGCAGGCCGAGGCGCTGGGTGCCGCGCAGGGGCTATCACCCTATGACGCGCTGCTGGACCTCTACGAGGCCAACCTGCGCGACTCGACGATCGAGCCAATCTTCACGCGGCTGGGCCAGGAACTGCCGGGTATCTCCGAGGCCGTCATCGCCAGGCAGCCCAAGGCCATGGAACTCTCCGGCCCGTTCCCCATCGAGCGTCAGAAGCTGCTCGCCAGGGACATGATGGCGGCCGTCGACTTCGATCTCAGCCAGGGCCGCCTGGACGAGAGCGCGCACCCGTTCTCCGGCGGCATCCCCGGCGACGTGCGGATCACCACCCGCTATGAGGAAGCCGACTTCCTCCAGGCGATGATGGGCGTCCTGCACGAGTTGGGTCATGCCCAGTATACGGCAGGGCAGCCGGTGGCTTGGCGCCACCAGCCGGTGGGCGATGCCCGCGGCATGATCGTGCACGAGAGCCAGTCCCTGTTCACGGAGATGCAGGCCAGCCGCTCCAGGCCGTTCACCGCCTTCCTGGCGGGCCGGGCCCGCGCCGTGTTCGAGCGGGAAGACGATCCCGCCCTTTCGGCCGAAAACCTGTCCAGGCTGGTGAACCGCGTCCAGAAGTCCCTCATCCGCGTCGAAGCCGACGAGACGACCTATCCGCTGCACATCGTGCTGCGCTGGCGGCTGGAAAAGGCGATGATCAACGGCGACCTGAGCGTCGCCGATCTTCCTGCTGCCTGGAACGACGGGATGCGCGAGCTGCTGGGCATCGTGCCGCCTGACGACCGCCGTGGCTGCCTGCAGGACATCCACTGGCCGGTTGGCGCCTTCGGCTACTTCCCATGCTATACGCTGGGCGCGCTGATGGCAGCGCAGCTGTTCCGGGCGATGCTCAAGCAGGTGCCGGATGCGCTGGAGCATCTCGGCCGGGGCTCGTTCGGCCCGATCCTGGCCTGGCAGCGCGAGAACGTGCATCAGCAGGGCTGCCGGTATACGTTCGACCAGTTGTTGGCCCGCATCACCGGCGAGACCCTTGGTCCTGACGCCTTCCTGGACCACCTTCGCCTGCGCTACTTAAGCGGCGCATGATCTGACGCCGGAGCATCGAGAAGCAGCATGGTCGCCTATATCAGCACCCGCGGCGGCGCGGGCACGCGTGCCTTCGAGGAAGTGCTGCTGGCGGGGCTGGCGGAGGACGGCGGCCTGTTCCTGCCCGACGCGGTGCCGGCACTGTCGCCTGAAGCCTGGCGCTCGCTGCAGGGGCGCTCCTATGCCGAGACGGCCGAGATCGTGCTGTGGCCGTTCGTCGACGGCACGATCGAGCGGCCGGCATTCCGTGCGATGGTCGACGAAGCCTACGGCATGTTCAGCCATGCCGCGACGGCACCCCTGAACCAGATTGGTCCGGACGACTGGCTCCTCGAGCTGTTCCACGGGCCGACCCTGGCCTTCAAGGATTTCGCGCTGCAGCTCCTGGCGCGCATGTTCGAGCATGTGCTGACCAGGCGGGGTGAGCGGATCACCATCGTCGGCGCCACCTCGGGCGACACCGGCTCCGCCGCGCTGGCGGCCTGTGCCGGGCGTGCCAACATGCGGATCGTCATCCTGCATCCGTTCGGCCGCGTGTCGGAGGTGCAGCGCCGCCAGATGACGACGATGCTGGCCGACAACGTGTCCAACATCGCGGTCGAGGGCACGTTCGACGACTGCCAGGACCTGGTGAAGCAGATGTTCAACGACCGGGGCTTCCGCGAGGAGCACCGGCTGGCGGCCATCAACTCGATCAACTGGCTCCGTGTCGCCGCGCAGGCCGTCTACTACGCCTACGCGGCGGTGCGGCTGGGCGGGCTTGAAAGGCCGGTGGCCTTTTCGGTGCCGACCGGCAATTTCGGCGACATCTATGCCGGCATCATCGCCAGGGGGATGGGCATGCCGATCCACCGGCTGGTGGCGGCCACGAACAGCAACGACATCGTCGCCCGCTTCCTCCAGTCCGGCCGCTATGCCAAGGGCAACGTGATGCCCACCACCAGTCCCTCCATGGACATCCAGGTGGCCAGCAATTTCGAGCGGCTGCTGTTCGAGCTGGAGGACCGCGACCATGATCGCCTGCGCGCCCAGATGGAGCAGTTCCGCGCAGAGGGTTGGCTGTCGGTCGACGATGCCCATCTAGAGCAGGTCCGGGCATATCTGGTCGGCCATGCCGTCGACGAGGCTGAGGTGGCGGCGACGATGCGGGACGTGTTCGCCACGACCGGCGAGGTGATCGACCCGCATACCGCCGTCGGCGTCGCCGCGGCGAGGGCAGCGATCCCGGCGGGGGAGGCTGCCCGGGTGACACTTGCGACCGCGCACCCGGCCAAGTTCCCGGACGCGGTGGAGGCGGCCATCGGCCAGCGGCCGCAACTCCCGCCGCACATGGCGGGCCTGTTCGCCTGCGAGGAGCGCTACACCGTGCTCCCGCCGGACTTGCACATCATTCAGGATCACATCCGCAGGACGGCATGACCGAAAACTTTCGTCTGACGACGCTCCCCAACGGGATGCGCATCGCGAGCGAGCAGATGCCGCATCTCATGACCAGCGCCGTGGGTGTTTGGGTGGATGTCGGCACCCGTCACGAGCACGAGAGCGTCAACGGTGTCTCGCACCTCCTGGAGCACATGGCGTTCAAGGGCACCGAGACCCGCTCGGCCAAGGACATCGCCGAGGCCGTCGAGAATGTCGGCGGGCAGCTGAACGCCTACACGTCGCGCGAGCACACCGCCTACCACGCCCGCATCCTGGCCGAGGACCTGCCGCTCGCGACCGAAATCCTCGCCGACATCGTGGAGCACTCGACGCTGGACCAGACCGAACTGGAGCGCGAGCGCAAGGTCGTGCTCGAGGAGATCGGGCAGGTCGAGGACACGCCGGACGACCTGGTGTTCGATCTCTGGCAGGAGACGGCCTATCCCGACCAAGCCCTAGGGCGCTCGATCCTGGGCCCGCCCGAGATCGTCGGGTCCATGCCCCGGCAGGCGCTGGCCGACCACATGCGCCGGCACTACGGGCCTGAGCAGATGATCCTCGTGGCAGCGGGCCAGGTCGAGCACGAGAGGCTGGAGGAACTAGGCCAGCGCTGGTTCGGCGACCTCCAGCGCTCCGCGGTCGACCCGTTCGTGAAGGCCGACTACCGCGGCGGCGACCTGCGCGAGGAGCGTGAGCTGGAGCAGGTCCATCTGGTGCTGGGCCTGGAGGCCCTGACCTGCCACGACCCCGATATCTATGTGCTCAACCTCTACTCCTCGATCATGGGCGGCGGGATGTCGTCCCGCCTGTTCCAGGAGGTGCGGGAAAAGCGCGGCCTCGCCTACTCGGTCTTCAGCTTCGTCAACGCCTTTCCCGACACCGGCACGTTCGGCGTCTATGCCGGCACGGGCGAGGGTGACCTGGACGAGCTGGCCAGGGTGCTGACCGACGAACTGGCCGGCTCGACGGATTCGATCACCGAGGTCGAGCTCGTGCGCGCCAAGGCGCAAGCCAAAGCCGGCCTGCTCATGGGCCTGGAGCACTGCGCGGGTGTCTGCGAGGATGTGGCCCGCCACCTGCTGACCTTCGGCCGGCGGATCCCGCGTGACGAGATCCTGCGCCGGATCGATGCGGTCACCCATGACGACCTCAAGCGGGTGGCCAAGCGCCTGTTCGCCAACCCGGTACCGTCCGTGACGGCACTGGGCCCCTGCAGCAAGCTGCTGGACCACGACAAGCTGGCTGCTCGCCTGCGGCACTGATGGCATGAACAGGGACACAGGCGAGGGACTGTCGGCACCGCTGGCGGTCCCACTGTTCCGACGCCTGTGGCTCGGCAACATGGTGACGAACTTCGGCTGGCTGATCCAGTCGGTGGGTGCTGCCTGGCTGATGACGGAACTGGTCGGCACGCCTGACTGGGTCGGGTTGGTCCAGACCGCGCTCCTCCTGCCGATCCTCCTGTTCGCCCTGCCGGCGGGCGTGTTCGCGGACGTGGGCGACCGCCGGCTCGTCTGCATGGTCGGCCAGGCGACGATGCTCGTGGCGGCGCTGACGCTGGGAACGCTGACCTGGCTGGGCCTGACCGGCCCCATCACGCTCCTGGCGCTCACTTTCGCGCTCGGTGCGGGCAGTGCACTCGCCAATGCGCCCTTCCAGACAATCGTGCGGGAGGTTGTGCCGCGGCCGGCCATGGCAGCAGCGGTGACGCTCAACGCGATCAGCTTCAACATGGCCCGCTCGGTGGGCCCGGCGGTCGGCGGCGTCCTGGTGGCATCGATCGGCTCGGAAGCCGCGTTCCTGACCAACGCGCTATGCTACCTGCCCCTGCTTTTGGTGCTCCTGGCCTGGAAGCGGCCGCCCGTGCGCATGGCCATCCGCGGACGCATGGGCCGGGCCCTGGGTGACGGCATCCGCTTTGCCAAGGAATCGGACGCCATCCGCGCGGTACTGGCCTACTGTGCGATCTTCAGCTTCTGCGCCTCCAGCATCCAGGGCCTGCTTCCGCTGGTGGCCCGCGACCGACTGGATGGCGATGCCGTGACGTTCGGCCTTCTGCTGGGTGCCTTCGGGGTCGGCGCCATGGGCGGTGCCTTCCTTGTCCACCCGGCAAGACGCCGGTTCGGCACTGGCCCGGTGGTCACCTGGCTCGGGCTGCAGCTTGCGCTCAGCACGCTGGTGGTGGCCTGGTCGTCAAACCTCGTGCTCCTGTCCCTGGCACTGGCCTTGGCAGGAACGGCCTGGCTCGGTTCGTTCTCGTCGTTCAACATCGCGGTGCAGCACGCCTCCGCCGCCGGCCTCGAGGCAAGGCAGCTCGCGATCTACCAGACGATCGTGTTTGGCTCGATGGCAGCCGGCAGCTGGATCTGGGGCGAAGTTGCCCATCTCCTGGATGTCA
>NZ_DATAGQ010000209.1:0-7782 GCF_036263595.1 Geminicoccus sp.
GCGGCTACTCAAGCGGCTCGGCTTGTCGCGCCAGAAAACCCGGCCGCGTCACCCACAGAGCAGTCCAGCCGCGCAGGCCGCGTTCGAAAAATGGGCTGGGCGCGAAGCTCGCCACGGTCGCCGCGGCGCATCCAGGCGAGCATCTTACTATCATCATGTCGATCTACGTTGGGCATGACGGCGCTGAAGATCTTGCGTCGGCACTAGGCTATCCGACACACCACGTGGATGAAGAACGACATGCGGAAGATCATGATTACGGCGCTTGGTGCAGCGGCCTTGGCTGGCGGTAGTGGATATGCAGCCGCACAGGATACGACAGCGGCGCCGGCAGGCGTGACGGGCGACATGACGATTGAACTCAGTCAGGTTCCGCCTGCTGTGTTGATGGTGGCCGACCGGCACATGCCCGGCTTCAAGGTCACCTCGGCGGATGTCGACCTGGGCGAGGACGGCATGATGGTCTACGAGGTCGCCGGTACCGACATGGACGGCAAGAACGTCGAGCTGGACGTGCATCCTGATGGCCGGCTGGACGAGATCGAGCGCGAGATCGCCATGGGTGACGTGCCCGAGAAGGTCTCGAAGCTGATGAAGGCCTACCTGGCTGACTTCCAGCCGACCAAGATCGAGCTCAGCCAGCGTTCCGACATGGCGATGGTCTACGAGTTCGAGGGCACGCATGACGGCCGGGATGTCGATGTCGAGATCTCGGCTGCCGGTGACATGATCCTGATCGTCGACGACAACGCGGCCTAGGCTCCAGCTTACGGCTATTCGATGCCCGGAGCTGAATGGCTTCGGGCATCAACTGGAGCCAGCGCCTGTTACGTCGGCTGTAGCTTTGCGAGCCTGCTCAGCACCCAGGCCTGCTCACAGCAAGGAACCTCACTGGAACTCTGGGCGCCCGGCAACGCGGTCATGCCTCTCATCAGCGATAGCTTGCGCCAGGTCTTCCCAGGATGTCTCGGGCAGCACATGCCTGACATGCCGCTGGTGCTCCCGTTCCGCTGCCGACCATTCCGTCTGCTCGGCGAACGCTGAGCGCAGCCTCCCCCGATAGTCGAACAACTCGTCGTTCTGCATCTGCGTCTTTGCCTGCACGGGCCAGCCTGTCCGTTGTTGCGGTCACAGCCCCATCTGGTGCCCATCGAGCGGGCTTCCAGCGTTGCA
The DNA here is from genome assembly GCF_036263595.1 of Geminicoccus sp. Lineage (NCBI taxonomy): Bacteria > Pseudomonadati > Pseudomonadota > Alphaproteobacteria > Geminicoccales > Geminicoccaceae > Geminicoccus > Geminicoccus sp. The sequence continues at coordinate 1,174 of NZ_DATAGQ010000209.1, forward strand.
GGCTGCAGTGACGTCGAGTTCATGGGATGAGCATGGTGGCGTCATGGCCTGACTAGGCAGTCACACAACTGCCATGTGCTCCACCTAGGCTGCCAGCTTCGCGTTCCAGCAATGGCTGGACCAGATGGCGTCCAATGGATCAGGTATCATGCACGGGCAGGTGATCTTGTGATGCCGCGATGGTGCCGGCTGATGATCAGCATCCTTGGTGCAGTGGCTGGCTCGCTCCTCTACCTCCTGCTGTCCTTCCAGCAGCACGCAGGACGTCTGCTTCTCACCAACGACGACATGATCCTGCTGGCCTGCGTCGCCTGGATCTCAGGCTACCTTGCCTGGTCGATCATGACATTGCTGATCGCGCGGCAGCAGCAAGTATCCCGATGAGACTAATGAGAGCAGGATCAGCATACCAACGCTGACCCCGCCTCCTGCATCTACACTAGCAAAGAGTCCTACGGGTGGCTTCAGCCGCCGCTGCCGGATCCACCGCCAGAGCTGCCCCCGCTGGAGGAATTGGAACCAGATCCGCCACTGCCCTGTCCCCCGCCGGCAGCATCGCCGTCGGTCGCATCGGGCCGGCAGCCTTGCGTCGTGGTCGAGCTCGACGATTCCACGCCGCACTCCATGCGGTCTTCAGCCAGCGCGCTGCCGGCTGTGCCGGCAAGCAGGCCAGCCACGGCGGCTGCCCATGTCCATGTGTTGATCTTCATCTGGATCCCTTTCGTCTGCTGACCGAGGAAGACTGTGAAGGGGAACGAGCTGTTGATGTGCCGGTCATGGTGGCTTGCTCGTGTGGGGCATCAGACCACAAACCGGAACAGGTCCTGGCGGATGCGCTCGAACTCCGCATGCGTGCCCGCCAGCAACGCCATCCGGTCGTTCAGCTTGCGAATGATGCCGATCATATCGCGCAGCAGGTTCAAGGCCACCGGCGGATGCTGCTCGATCAAGCCTCGGAACACGTCCTGCGGAATGGTGACAGACTGCGTCGCCTCGATGGCACGCACCAGGTTGTGCCCCCGGACGCCATCGAGCGCGGTGAACTCGCCGACCAGCTGGCCAGCACTGGCGCGGCCCACCGCAACAAGTGCCATCTTGGTTTGACCCTGCAGGATCTCGACCCTGCCCGCCACGATCAGGAACACGCAAGGCGGCACCTTCTCGGCAGAGTCATAGAGGATCTCGCCCGCTTGACGGTGAGCGGACGAGCATTGCTGGCTTAAACCCTCCAGCGCTGCCAATGGCAGGTCACGGAAGGGTCCGACCTGCGCCAGCTGGTTTACCACCACCGCTCTTGTACCTCTTGCCGTCTCGGCAACGACTGATCCTGCTCGGCATGGTGCACATAGCCGAACGGCATGGCGGAACGATGACAGGCCGACGTGCGAGCAGCTCCGGCACCGCTGGCGCTATCCAGCCGTTTGGCTGGTATGGCTTCCAGCAGAGCTGCCGGGAGCGGTACCAGCAGGAGATGTCATGACCGAAGACGATAAGAAGCCCGTCATCGGATCGCTCACCGGAGCGCTCAACTCCGATCCTCACGAGAATGCTCGCCGGGCGGAAGAAACGCTCGATGCGCCGCGCCGGCGCGAACAGGAGGAAGCCATGCGCAACAAGGAGGATGCGACGTCTCAAGAGGAAAGCAGCACGCTGCATGACATCGGCGCCACCCGGCCGGCCGACTGATCAGCATCCACAAGCGTTTCAGGAACTGCCGGGGCGGCCTCCTGTTACGTTCCCATGGCTGAACCATTTGTCCATCATCAGCATGGCCAGCAGGTCGAGCTGCTGGAAGAGCGCCTCAAGATCGACCGCCGCATCGTCGAGCTCGGTCGTACCCATGTCGCCATCGAGGTGGAGACGAGGCAGCAGTTCGTGGAAGCCCTCCTGCACGAGGAGGAAGTCACCGTCGACCGGATCACCATCGACCAGTTCGTCGACGAGGTGCCGCCCGTTCGGGAAGAGCATGGCGTGCTGATCGTTCCGGTCGTGGAGGAACAGCTCGTCGTCGGGACCCGGCTCGTGCTGAAGGAAGAGTTGCGGATCAAGAAGCTCTCGCAGGAGGTGCCGGTCCGCCGGATGATCCCGCTGCGCGCTGAGCTTGCGACGGTAAGACGGGTGGATGAGCCGGATCTCGGCCCACCGATCGTCATTCAGGAAGAGCTGCCATGAACCAGACGACGACGGCGTCGTACGATATGAGCGCTGTAACCAAGACGATCCATGACCGGCTGGTAGCGCTGGGCATGCTCAAGCAGGACATCACGATCCGCAAGGACGTCGAGAACTGCAACGGCCTGGCCGGCATCGACCTCGCCCTGCGCCGTGACCAGGACACCATCTAGCTAACAGACGAGAGCATCTTCCCAAGGTAGCTCTCTCACTCGCTCGGGCAGTACGGCCTGGCATTAGATTGAACGCCGATGCGCATCCTCGTCGTGGAGGACGAGACCCTCATCGCCCCTTTGCCCTGGAGTGGGCATTGAAGATCGCTGGCTTTCGAGTTCTGGGCCCAGCCGATAGCGTCGAGGATGCTATCGCGCTTTGCCAAATGACGCGTCCGGACCTTGCCCTGATCGACCTCAACCTGCGCGATGGCGGCGACGGCGTGGAGGTGGCCTACTACCTGCACCAGCGCCACCAGACGCCTTGCCTGTTTCTCAGTGCCCAAGCAGGCCATGCCCGTGCCAACCGCCATCTGGCCTGGGGCTTGGTGCGCAAGCCTTATGACAGCGCCAGTGTACCTGAGATCATCAACTTCATCGCCAGGCTCCGCCGCGGAGATGAGACGACACAGGTTCCAGCGGGTCTGGAGCTGTTCCGACCGAAGGACAACTGAGCAGCTCACGAACAAACCAAGACAGCCGAGGCCAGCTGCGATACCGAACCTGAACTACTCCTCGTCCGTCTCCAGGGCACCACGCAGAGCGGCACGAAGACGTTCGTCTGCGCTGGCTGCCGAACGAAGAACGGCGTCTGCGTGGCGGCGGTAATGCTGCCATGCCTCATCAACGCGTCCATCCCGCTCGCTGACCAAGCCAACGACCTCAGCTTGCTGGGCGTCCCCAGACGGACCCATACGGGTCATTGTCGCCGCTGATAAACCTCTTTCAACCATCGACGATCCTGCCCATCGCAGTTCGTCTGGATGTCGCTTGGTCGAAACGTCTTTTCACCAGGATGGTTGCGCGCCAGCGCAAGAGGACATGCGCCTGGACGCTCTCCTCGAGCGCCCTACTGCCGTCAAGCACCCTTCGGCCACAGAACGCCTTAGCTGCGCCGTCTCGTTCCACACAACTGCTGGATGTACGACAAGTTGCAGCGGTTCGACTAGAGCCTGCGCAGGCTGATGGGCAAGGCGCCATCCATGGGCTGCCAGCTCTTGCCGCCATCGTCGCTGCGCTCGGAGGATCACCGCCTGATCGGCAAAGTGGAACAGGCCGGTCATCTAGCCTCACGCTTGGAGCCCTTGCCCAGCCTGAACCGGCGTTCTAGGTCCTTGGCATGGGGAAGGCGATCTCCCCACGAGGCGTCAGCCGAAGCATCGCGTCCCGCACCGAGCAACGGAAGGACGCTGCATGTCTTCGACGACCACCATCTCCATCGACAAGCTTACCCGCCTGATCGGGACACCCAGGTGCCCGGTGCTGATCGACGTGCGTACGGACGACGATGCCGCCGCCGATCCACGCCTGATCCCGGGATCGATCTGGCGGCGGCATGACCAGGTTCATCACTGGGTCGAGCCACTGCGCGGCCGCACCGCGATCGTCATCTGCCAGCGTGGGCAGAAATTGAGCCAGGGCGTGGCCGCCTGGCTGCGCCACGAGGGCATCGCGGCAAACGTGCTGGAGGGCGGCTTTGCGGCCTGGGCGACGGCTGGCCTGCCGGCGGTACCTGAAGCCAAGCTGCCTACGCGGGACGAGCAAGGACGAACTGTCTGGGTCACGCGTACGCGGCCGAAGATCGACCGGATCGCCTGTCCCTGGCTGATCCGCCGCTTCGTTGATCCCGGTGCCGTGTTCCTGTTCGTCACACCGTCCGAAGTTACGGCCGTGGGCGAGCGCTTTGGTGCAGCACCCTTTGACATCGAGGACGTCTTCTGGAGCCATCGTGGCGAGTTCTGCACCTTCGATGTCATGCTGGACGAGTTTGGTCTTGGGACCGAAGCACTGCGCCGACTGGCCACGATCGTCCGGGCCGCAGACACGGCACGCCTCGATCTGGCGCCGGAAGCACCCGGTCTGCTGGCAGCCTCGCTCGGGCTGTCCCGGATGTATGCGGATGACCTCGAGCAACTCGAGGCCGGGCTGTCCTTGTATGACGCCTTCTACCGCTGGTGCCGGGACGCAACCGATGAGACCCACAACTGGCCAGTGAAGAAGGCTGCCAGCTCATGATCAAGACCACCGAAGGCTCGTCTGTCCCAGAAGCCGTGTCGGCTGCCGAGGCCCACGCACAGCTACCCTCTTTTGCCGAAGCCTTGCGGGTTTGGCTGAGGATCGGCCTGCTCTCCTTTGGCGGCCCGGCTGGACAGATCGCGCTGTTACATCGGGAGGTGGTGGACGAGCGGCACTGGATCGGCGACCGGCGCTTCCTGCACGCGCTCAACTTCTGCACCCTGCTGCCGGGACCGGAAGCCCAGCAGCTTGCGACCTATCTCGGCTGGCTCATGCACGGCGTGCGCGGTGGGCTGGCTGCCGGCATCCTGTTCGTGCTGCCGGGGGCCGCCGTCATGCTGGCGCTCTCGCTCCTCTATGCGACACTCGGCGACGTCCCGGTGATTGCTGCCCTGTTCTTCGGCCTGAAATGCGCGGTCCTTGTCATCGTGGTCGAGGCATTACTACGGATCGGCCGGCGGGCGCTGAAGGGCAAGGCAGCCTGGGCCATGGCGATCGCCGCTTTCATCGCCCTGTTCTTCCTGAACCTGCCCTTCCCGCTGGTGGTGCTGACGGCCGGCATCATCGGCTATCTGGCACCCGCAGCCTTCACGCCTTCCAGCCATGGCGAGGCGAAGAATGATGCACCGGCCCTGATCGACGCGGTGCTGGCGGCTGATCCAGCCCGTCCGGGTCGGCTTGCCGCGAGTGCGCGCCGCGCCGGTATGATCGGCTTGGCGCTATGGCTGGTGCCGGTCGCCGTCCTGCTGGCGACCGTGGGCGGGACCTACGCCGACGTCGCCTGGTTCTTCTCCAAGATGGCCGTGGTCACCGTCGGTGGCGCTTATGCGGTGCTGGCTTATGTCGCGCAGGATGCCGTCCAGGCCTACCACTGGCTGTCAGCTGACGAGATGCTGGCCGGCCTGGGGCTGGCGGAGACAACGCCCGGGCCGCTCATCCTGGTGCTGCAGTTCGTTGGCTTCCTTGCCGGGTTCCGCGCACCGGAGGCGGTAAGCGGTATCCCTGGTGGCATCATCGCCTCGGTGCTGGTGCTCTGGGTGACCTTCGCACCCTGCTTCGTGTTCGTCTTCCTGGGCGCCCCGGTGATCGAGCGGCTGCAGGCCAACCGGGCGCTCTCCGCAGCGTTGGCGGCGATCACGGCCGCCGTGGTCGGCGTCGTCGCCAATCTGGCGGTCTGGTTCGGGTTGCGGGTTCTGTTCCGCGAGGTGCAGGCCATGCAGGCAGGTCCGTTCGCGGTGGATCTGCCGGTGCTCACCACACTCGATCCGGTGGCACTGGCGTTGGCTGCTTTGGCAGCCCTTTGCCTGTTCCGCTTCAAGCTGGGGGTGGTGAAGACCCTTGGAATTGCCGCAGGAGCCGGGCTTCTTGTACGGCTTGCCTTAGGTTAGATCACCTGATCGATAAGAGGATCGGGCGGTCTGGGGCTGCAAGGCAGCTATACTGGAAGCGCTGCCGTTCGATCCAGGTCTCGATCAAGACATTGCGGTGGCCTTGCCAGGACCAGCCCAGCTTCCAACCCAGCCATTTGGTGGCGGCTGCCAGCACGCTGTCGCTCGAAGCAGCAGAAGATCGCGGCATGCACACCCATTCCCTTGAGCCCTGGCAGCACCGGCATGTGTTTTTGGGTGCGGATCATGCCCGAAACGAGCGGCGGACCTGGATTGTCATCACGATCACGACGGCGATGATGGTCCGCGAGATCGTCGCCGGTGTCGCCTTTGGTTCGATGGCCTTACTGGCCGACAGCTTCCAGATGGCGACCCATGCCGGGGCGCTCACCATCGCGGCAGCGGCCTGCCTGTGCACCCGCCGCCATGCCGAGGACGAGCGGTTCACCTTTGGGACCGGCAAGCTCGATGAGCTGGCGGACTATACGACGCGCTTATCCTCGCCATCGTCGCCCTGCTGATCGGCTTCGGGTCGGTGGTCCACCTGACAGCGTCCATCTCGATCCAGTTCAATCAGGCCATCGCCGTGGAGCCCGTCCGACTACCCAGGACATTATCTCGATCTGGGGGGTGGGTGAGCAGGCGCTGCCGACCGATCCGCTAGGTGAGCTCCAGCTGGAAAGATCCGCGCGCTGGCTGCACGAACGTGCACGCTTTCACCCCTTTCGATGCCAAGGTCGCGCCAGCGTGATGGTGGCATGGAGGCTTCGACCGGATCCGTGCGGCCCTCGACATCGAGGTCGATCCGGATCACCGAGCCC
>NZ_DATAGQ010000210.1:0-13392 GCF_036263595.1 Geminicoccus sp.
CGCACCCGGCGTGCGGCGCCAGATCCTGAGCCACGATCCGACGATGATGACCGTCCGCGTGGCGTTCGAGAAGGGGGCGGTGGGTGCCATGCACCAGCACGTCCACACCCAGGTGAGCGTGGTCGAACGCGGCGTGTTCGACGTCACCATCGCCGGCGAGACGCGACGGCTTCACCAGGGCGACATCTATCATGTGCCATCCGACGCGGTGCATGGCTGCGTTGCCCTGGAGGAGGGAGCGCTCATCGACGTGTTCACGCCGAGGCGGGACGAGTTCCTGGCCTGACCGCGGGGCACCGGCACGGACGGCAACGTCCCTTGCCATACCCATTGGCGCCTGCGTTGCACCTTCCTGGAAACAGCTTGGTGAGGCGCCTGCATCCCACCAAGATGCGCCGCCAGCAGGGTCGAGGCAGAGACGGTGCGGATGGCCGGGTCGAACGTTGAGCTACCGGATCCGCCCCACCATCCAGGCTCGACGTTCCTGGCCTGGTGGCGCGGACATCGCTCGGCCGTCAGGGCCGCGGCGGACGACAAGCCCACGCAGCCGACCTCGGCCGGCCTCGCCACCTGGATCCTCGGCAGTGCCGTCCTGGGCCTGCTGGTCGGCATCCTGATCGGCGAACGCGCCAGCCTCCTCCAGCCGCTGGGCCTGGCCTATGCGAAGATGCTGGAGATCTCGGTCTTTCCCTACCTGATCTGCTCCCTGCTCCTCGGCCTTGGGGGTCTCGCACCCGAGCGCGCACCGCGCCTGCTGCGGTCGAGCTGGCCGATCTACCTGATCGTCTGGGCCACGACGCTCGCGACCCTCTTCCTGCTGGGCCTGGTCATTCCGAGCCCGCCCTTGCCGAATCTCCTGACGCCGGGGAGCCAGCCCGCCACCGCGGCCAACCTCATCGACCTGCTGATCCCGGCCAATCTCGCCTCGTCGCTCTACCAGAACGCCGTGCCGGCCATCGTGGTGTTCGCCATCCTCTTCGGCATCGCCATCCAGTCCAATCCGCAGAAGACCAGCTTCCTTGACGCGATGGAGGTGCTGCGCAAGGCGAGCGTCACGATCTGGACCTGGGTCGTCTATTTCGCGCCCGTGGGCGTGTTCGCTCTGTTCGCCAGCACCGCCGGCACGGTCGACCCCAAGGTAGCCGACAGCCTCCTGGCCTACATGGCCCTCTACCTCCTGGGCACCTTCCTCCTAGCGTTCGTGGTGATCCCGCTGGCACTCCGCCCGTTCGTGTCGCGCGGCGCCCGCGAGATCCTGGCCGAGTTGCGCCCGGCCCTAACGCTCGCCCTGGTCACGACCCTCTCGGCGGCGGCCCTGCCGCAGGTCCAGAAGGTCGCCGAACGCCTCCTGGCCGAGCGGGGCGTCACCGGCGAGGAAGCCAAGGACGTCGTGCGGGCGACCCTGTCCTTGAGCTACGTGCTCTGCCAGCTCGGCAACTACTTCATCGCCCTGTTCGTGCTCTACCTGAGCTATCATTACCGTGCCCCGCTCTCGCTGGGCGATATGGTGCTGCTCCCCTTCATGACCCTGCTGGCCGGCATCGGCTCGCCCAGCGCCTCGGTGGAAGCGGTGGCCTTCCTGGCGCAGTGGCTGAACCTGCCGGCGGACGCGCCCAACCTCTACATCGAGACGATGACCGTCACCCGTTACGGCCAGGTTGCCCTCTCGGTCATGGGCTTCTCCTTCGTCACGCTCGCCGTGCCGATGATCTATTTCGGCTGCGAACGTTGCCGGACCCGTGGCTTCCTGCCCGCCCTCGCCGGGGGCCTCGTCCTGTTCGGCGCGATCGTGCTGGGCGGCCGGATGATCGAAAGCCGCCTGTTCCCCTCGCCAAGCGACGCCGCCATCCTGGCACGCACCCTGGCCCCAGGAACGACTGACGGCGTCACGGCGGTCGTCCATCGCGAGCGTCCGGCCGCCCTCGCCACGCTCGATGGGGCTGCCGACCTCGAGGCGATCCGACGGCGCGGCCAGTTGCGGGTCGGCTATGGCGCCGACATCGTCCCGTTCAGCTACGTCAATGGCCAGGGCGACCTGGTCGGCTATGACGTCGCCGCCGCCTACCGGCTGGCCCGCGCGCTGCATGTCGGCATCGAGTTCGTGCCGGTCACCTGGCACACGCTGGAAGCGGACGTCGACCGCGGCCTGTACGACATCGTCATGGCCGGCGCCTATGCGACGTCGGAACGGCTGCGCACGATGGACGTGTCGAGCTTCTACCTGACCAGCCCGCTAGCCTTCATCGTGCCGTCGGCCGCAGCACCGCGATTCCTGGCCTATGATCTCATCGCCGCCCGCGACGGCCTGCGCCTCGCCATCTTCAAGGACCCGGTGCTGGAGCCGCTGGTCCGCGACATGTTCCCGCGCGCCGATATCCGGATCCTGCCGTCCTACGACGTGCTGCCGGACGATCCGTCGATCGACGGGGCCTTGTGGACGGCAGACCAGGCGGCCGCCTGGACCAGTGCCCGCAGCGGCTATACCGCCGTCGTGCCGCAGAACATCGGGGCGCCGTTGCCACTGGCCTACCTGCTGCCCCGCGGGTCCGACGACTTCGTCCGCTACGTCAATCTCTGGCTGGCGCTGGAACAGGCGCAGGGCCTGCTCGCCGACCAGGTCGACTATTGGATCCGTGGCCATCCCCGGCCGGAGCCAGACCACCGCTGGAACGTCCTGGACGACATGATCCTGCCATTCGCGGCACGCCATGGCTGGATCGGCAGCATGGCAGGCTGACCCGGCTAGCGCTCGCCCAGCAGCTCGAACACCGTCTCCGTCCGCACCCTGCCGGGCAGCTCGATCGTGCCGTGCGGACGGAAGGTGAACGCATCGGCCGCCCGCTCATGGGTCGCCTCGGACACCAGGATGCGCGTGCCCAGCCGCTTGTTGGCCGCCTCCAGCCTGGCCGCCAGGTTCACGGCGTCGCCGATCACCGTGTAGGTGCGCGACTGCTGTGGGCCCAGGCTGCCGGCGATCACCTCGCCCGTCGCGATGCCGCAGCGAATCTCGATCACGTCGGCCTCGGACAGGAGCTTGAACTCCTGCCGGATCCGCTCGCGCAGGCTGCCGAGCTGGGCCCGCTGCGCCAGTGCCGCGCGGCAGGCCAGCACCGCCGGCTCGCCCTGCGGCGTGAACACGGGCGACCAGAACGCCATGATGCCGTCGCCGATATACTTGTCCGTCACCCCCTGGTTAGCGCCGATCGGGGCCGACATTTCCTCCAGATAAGCGTTCAGGAACGCGACGATGCCGGACGGCGGCAGGAGCTCGGACAGCCGGGTGAACCCCTGCAGGTCCAAAAAGGCGATCGTGGCGATCTGCCGGCTGCCCTCGTCGATCTGGTCGGCCTGGTCCAGCAGCCGCTCGACGATCCGGGGATCGATATAGGAGCCGAACAGCCGCTTCAGCTTGCGGCGCTTTCGCTCGCCAGAAATATCGGACAGCACCGCGATGACGCCGCCCGGGCTCTCTGCTTCCCCGTGCAGGACGGTCGTGCGCACCATCAGATCGCGGATACCCTGCGGCAGGATCAGCGCCACCTCGCGCTCGTGGGTGACCGCCGGCTCGTAGATCGCCTCCAGCAGCACCTCGTTCAGTGGCTCGAACGCCTCGTCGAGCAGGAACAGCTCGGCATAGGAAGAGCCGACTGCCTCGTCCGGCACCTGCCCGAGCAGGCGCCCTGCTGCCGGGTTCATCGTGATGATCCGGCCTTCGAGGTCGAGCGTGATGACCCCGTCCTGGAGGTCCTTCAGGATCCGCTCGTGGATCTGCAGCTCGACCGCCAAAACCCCACCCCGCGCACGCAGCTTGTCCTGGCGATCATGGACAAGTCGATCCGGGGAGTCACCAGTAACGACGAGGCGGTGTGGGAAGCTGGTCTGCAGTTGTCTCCGGGCGTGGCCTTGTCGGCGATTTCGGCAGCCCGTCAGCCGAGCTACCCCCACATGGTCGCCTACTTTGTGAGCTTGATCACACCGAACCTGTGAGGTGGATCACAGGCATGGCCGCGAACTCTGATATCCTCGTCTGTCAACAGGTCAGCGGGAGCATTGCCCTGCTGATCGGTAGTCCGTCGAGGTGCCAGATGTACCAGGCCGAGATCAAGGTGGAGCACGGTTCATGCATTGATCGGATGCCCCGACGTCTGGCTGTCGTTCTGCAGCCGAATGGCGTCGACTGGGAGCTTTTCGAACCGTTCGTGTATATTACACGATATGATCTGACGATCGTCGTGCCGGCCGGGTTCAAGACCGACTTCGGTTCTGTTCCCCGCCTGTACGCCACCTATGCCTTGTTCGGTAATGTCGGCCATGAAGCCGCGACCGTGCATGATTTCTGTTATCGGCGGCCTCTCGGTGCGAACGTCTCGCGCGAAGTCGCCGACGAGATCTTCCAAGACGCGCTGCTCGACAGCGGCGTTGCCCGCTGGAAGGCCCGGCTGATGTGGCTGGGAGTCCGGATCGGCGGCCACCGCAGCTACCGGACCGACCTGATCATGGCCTGATCCGGCTCGCGTCCTCTTAGGGTGCCGCTTGCTTGTCCTTGCCAGGAAGCCGCCGCATCGTGACGAGCGGACAAGCGCGAGCGAAGGCAGATTGCGTCGTCCGGACATCCTGGAACGGCGTGCATGCAGATTCGCCACCTCGCCTATTTCGCAGCGCTCGGCCGCGAGCTCCACTTCGGTCGCGCCGCACAGGCCTGCAACATCACCCAGTCGACCCTGTCCGCCGCGATCCGTCAGCTGGAGGAGGAGGTGGGCGCCCCGCTGGTGGAGCGCGACCGGCGATTTCGCGACTTCACGGCGGAAGGGCGCGTCCTCCTGGACTGGGCGCGCCGGATGCTGGCCGAGCGGGAAGCGCTCGACCAGGACATGAGCGCGCTGCGCAAGGGCCTCTCCGGCCATCTGCGGATCGGCGCCATTCCGATGGCGCTGCCGATCGTGGGCCTGGTCACCACGCCGATCCTGGAAAACTACCCGGGCGTGCGCTTCAGCGTGGCATCGCGCACCTCGATCGAGATCCAGCGCGGCCTGGACGAGTTCCTGTTCGAGGCGGGCCTCACCTATCTCGACAACGAGCCGCTCCACGGCGTCAGCTCGGTGCCGCTCTATCGCGAGCGATACCTGCTGGTCACGCCTGCCGACGGGCCGTTCGCCGGGCGCCGGGACGTCACTTGGGCCGAAACGGCGATCGTGCCGATGTGCCTGCTGACACCCGACATGCAGAACCGGCGGATCCTGAACGGCATCTTCAGCGAGGCCGGCCTGAAGCCCGAGCCGCGACTCGAGACCAACTCCGTCATGGCGCTCTACTCGCAGATGCGCACCGGCGCCTGGTCGAGCGTCCTTCCGCACTCCTTCCTGTGGGTGTCCGGCACGCCCCCCGGCATGATCACGCTCCCCCTGGTCCAGCCGGCCCGCAGCCACGAGATCGGCCTCGTATTCCGCAACCAGACTCCCCTGCCGCCGCTGGTCGAGGCTCTTCGAAAAGCGGCATTGGGCCTGAGGCTACAGGATGTCGTGGATCAGGCCATGCCGGCGTGATCGCTTCCTTCGATCAGGCCATCGAATTATCCCGTTTGAACATTCCGATGGATGGGCAGATAGAACCGTTCAAACCTGGACATCGCGGGGAGGCGATGCGTTTGGTCGCGCAGCGTCGCTATCTTGATTTCGACACGGACCTGGTCCGCACCGTGGCACTGGAACACAAGGATCTGGAAGGCCCGCTCCTGCCGATCCTTCACGCGCTGAACGACCGGTTCGGCCATGTCGATGCCCGTGCGATCCCGATCGTCGCCGATGTCCTGAACCTGTCGCGCGCGGACGTGCACGGGGTCGTGACCTTCTACCACGACTTCCGCCACGAGCCGGCCGGCAACCACGTCATCAAGCTCTGCCGTGCCGAGGCCTGCCAGTCCATGGGCTCCGACCGCATCCTGGAGTCGCTGGAAACGGCGCTGGGCATCCGCCTTGGCGAAACGACACCGGACGGAAGGGTGACCCTGGAGCCGGTCTATTGCCTGGGCCTGTGCGCGACCGCCCCTGCCGCCCTCGTGGATGGCGAGGTGCATGGTCGGCTGGATCAGGCCGCCGCCATGGCGCTCGCTTCGGAGGCACGCGCGTGACGGCCGTACGCATCTTCGTTCCCCAGGACGCCGCCGCCCTTGCCGTGGGTGCGGGACGTGTCGTGTCCGCCATCCGGGCCGAGGCGCTGAGCCGCGGGCTCGCCATCGAGATCGTGCGTACCGGCAGCCGCGGCATGTTCTGGCTGGAGCCGCTGGTCGAGGTCGACCTGCCGGCTGGCCGCATCGGCTATGGCAAGGTGACGCCCAAGGACGTGCCGGGCCTGTTCGACGCCGGCTTCCTCCAGGGTGGCAAGCACCCGCTCTCCGTCGGCATCGTCGCCGACCTGCCCTGGCTCATCTGCCAGCAGCGCCTGACCTTCGCCCGCTGCGGGATCACCGCGCCGCTCTCGCTCGAGGACTACCAGGCCCATGGCGGCCTGGTCGGGCTGAAGGCGGCGCTGGCCATGGCGCCTGCTGCCATCGTCGAGGAAGTGACGAAATCCGGCCTGCGTGGCCGCGGCGGCGCCGGCTTTCCGACCGGCATCAAGTGGCGCACGGCCGCTGCCGCCGAAGCCGACCGCCGCTACATCGTCTGCAACGCGGACGAGGGCGACAGCGGCACCTTCGCCGACCGGATGCTGCTGGAGGGCGACCCCTTCCTCCTGATCGAGGGCATGGCGATCGCCGGCCTGGCGGTCGGCGCGGAAAAGGGCTTCGTCTATATCCGCTCCGAATACCCGCACGCCTTCAAGACCTTCTACGAGGCGATCCGGATAGCGGAGGAGGCCGGGGTCCTGGGATCCGACATCCTGGGCAGCGGCAAGGCGTTCCACCTGGAAGCGCGGCTGGGCGCTGGCGCCTATATCTGCGGCGAGGAAACCTCGCTGCTGGAGAGCCTGGAAGGCAAGCGCGGCCAGGTCCGCAAGAAGCCGCCGCTCCCGGCCATCGAGGGCCTGTTCAACAAGCCCACCGTCATCAACAACCTCCTGTCGCTGGCCGCTGTCCCGACCATCCTGGCCGAGGGCGCGGATTTCTATCAGGCCTATGGCGTCGGCCGCTCGCGCGGCACCATGCCGATCCAGCTGGCCGGCAACATCAAGCATGGCGGCCTGATCGAGCGCGCCTTCGGCCTGACCCTGCGCGAGCTGGTCGAGGATCTAGGTGGCGGCACGCTGACCGGCCGGCCGATCCGCGCGGTCCAGGTCGGCGGTCCCTTGGGCGCGTATTGGCCGACCCATCTGTTCGACACCTGCTTCGAGTACGAGGCCTTCGCCGCCAAGGGCGGGATGATCGGCCATGGCGGGATCGTCGTGTTCGACGATACCGTGGATCTGGCCAGGCAGGCGCGGTTCGCGCTGGAGTTCTGCGCCATCGAGTCCTGCGGCAAGTGCACGCCCTGCCGGATCGGCTCGACCCGTGGCGTCGAGGTGATGGACCGGATCATGGCCGGGCAGGACGTGGTGAACCAGATCACCCTGCTCCAGGACCTGACCGAGCTGATGCGCGACGGCTCGCTCTGCGCGCTGGGCGGCCTCACGCCGATGCCGGTCATGAGCGCGCTCACCCACTTCCCCGAAGACTTCGACCGTGCGCCCCTGGCGCAGGCTGCCGAGTAGAAGGACCGACATCATGAGCCTCATCAAGGAGCAGGATTTCGGCACCCCCGCCGTTCCCCTGGAGAAGATCGGCGGCGAGCTCATCAGCCTGGAGATCGACGGCAAGGAAGTGCTGGTGCCGATGGGCACCTCGGTCATGCATGCGGCGGCCGTGGCCGGCGTGTCCGTCCCCAAGCTCTGCGCCACCGACACGCTGGAAGCCTTCGGCTCCTGCCGGCTGTGCCTGGTCGAGATCGAGGGCCGTCGCGGCACGCCTGCGTCCTGCACGACCCTGGTCGAGCCGGGCATGAAGGTGACGACCCAGAACGACCGGCTCGCCAAGCTGCGCCGCGGCGTGATGGAGCTCTACATCTCCGATCATCCGCTGGACTGTCTGACCTGCTCGGCGAACGGCGACTGCGAGCTGCAGGACATGGCGGGTGCCGTGGGCCTGCGGGAGGTCCGCTACGGCTATGACGGGGCGAACCACCTCCGCGAGACCAAGGACCAGAGCAACCCCTACTTCACCTTCGAACCGTCCAAGTGCATCGTCTGCTCGCGCTGCGTGCGCGCCTGCGAGGAGGTCCAGGGCACCTTCGCGCTGACGATCCAGGCGCGCGGCTTCGATTCCAAGGTGTCCGCCAGTGCCGGCGAGCTGTTCTTGGACAGCGAATGCGTCTCCTGCGGCGCCTGCGTCGACGCCTGCCCGACCGCCACGCTCATGGAGAAGAGCGTCATCGATCACGGCCAGCCCAATCGCAGCGTGATCACCACCTGCGCCTATTGCGGCGTCGGCTGCTCGTTCAAGGCGGAGATGCAGGGCAATACCGTGGTCCGGATGAGCCCGCACAAGGACGGCAAGGCCAATCACGGCCATAGCTGCGTCAAGGGCCGGTTCGCCTGGGGCTACACGACCCACCGGGACCGCATCACCAAGCCGATGATCCGCTCGTCCATCCACGAGCCCTGGCAGGAAGTCTCCTGGGAGACTGCCATCAACCATGCGGCCTCGGAGTTCCGCCGCATCCAGGGCAAGTATGGCCGCAACGCGATCGGCGGCATCACCAGCTCGCGCTGCACCAACGAGGAAACCTTCCTCGTCCAGAAGCTGATCCGCGCCGGCTTCGGCAACAACAACGTCGATACCTGCGCCCGCGTCTGTCACTCGCCGACCGGCTATGGCCTCAAGACGGCGTTCGGCACCTCGGCCGGCACCCAGGACTTCGATTCGGTCATGAAGTCCGACGTCATCATGGTGATCGGCGCCAACCCGACCGACGGCCACCCGGTCTTCGGCTCGCGGCTGAAGAAGCGGCTGCGCGAGGGCGCCAGGCTGATCGTGATCGATCCGCGCCGGATCGACCTCGTGCGCACGCCGCACGTCCAGGCCGAGTACCACCTGCAGCTCCGCCCCGGCACGAATGTCGCCGTCGTCAATGCGATCGCGCATGTCATCGCGACCGAGGGCATGATCGACGAGGCGTTCGTCGCCGAGCGGTGCGATCCCGCCGACTTCGCGGTCTGGCTGGACTTCATCAAGCGGCCCGAGAACGCACCGGAGGCCGTCGAGGCCATGACCGGCGTGCCGGCCGCGCAGATCCGTGGTGCCGCGCGCCTCTACGCGATGGGCGGCAACGGGGCCATCTATTACGGACTGGGCGTCACCGAGCACAGCCAGGGCTCGACCATGGTGATGGGCATGGCGAACCTCGCCATGGCGACCGGCAATCTGGGTCGCGACGGCGTGGGCGTGAACCCGCTGCGTGGCCAGAACAACGTGCAGGGCGCCTGCGACATGGGCTCGTTCCCGCACGAGCTCTCGGGCTACCGGCACGTATCCGACGACGCCACCCGGCACATGTTCGACCAGGTCTGGGGGGTCACCCTGGACAAGGAGCCTGGCCTGCGCATCCCCAACATGCTGGATGCCGCGGTCGACGGTTCGTTCATGGGCATCTACATCCAGGGCGAGGACATCGCGCAGTCCGATCCCAACACCCAGCATGTGACGGCGGCGCTGGCGGCCATGGAATGCGTGGTCATCCAGGACATCTTCCTGAACGAGACCGCGAACTACGCTCATGTCTTCCTGCCCGGCTCCTCCTTCCTGGAGAAGGACGGCACCTTCACCAACGCCGAGCGCCGCATCTCCCGCGTCCGCAAGGCGATCCCGCCGATGGCCGGCAAGGCCGACTGGGAAGTGACCGTGGCCCTGGCCGAGGCGCTGGGCTACCCGATGCCCTACAAGCATCCGTCCGAGATCATGGACGAGATCGCGGCGCTCACCCCCGGCTTTGCCGGCGTGTCCTACGACAAGCTGGACGCGATGGGCTCGATCCAGTGGCCCTGCAACGACGCGGCTCCGCAGGGCACGCCCACCATGCACGTGAACGGCTTTGCCAGAGGCAAGGGCAAGTTCGTCGTCACGGCCTATGTGCCGACCGACGAGCGCACCGGCCCGCGCTTCCCGCTCCTGCTCACGACCGGCCGCATCCTCAGCCAGTACAACGTGGGCGCCCAGACCAGGCGTACCGCCAACTCGGTCTGGCACGACCAGGACGTCCTGGAGATCCATCCGCACGATGCCGAGCATCGCGGCATCCGCGACGGCGACGTGGTCATGCTGGCCAGCCGCTCCGGCGAGACCGCGCTCACCGCCCGGATCTCCGAGCGGATGCAGCCGGGTGTCGTCTACACGACCTTCCACCATCCCTTGAGCGGGGCCAACGTCGTCACCACCGACAATTCCGACTGGGCCACCAACTGTCCGGAATACAAGGTGACGGCGGTGGAGGTGCGCCAGACCAACCATCAGTCGCATTGGCAGGAAGAGTACGAGCAGTTCCGCCAGGACACGCGGAGGATCGCCACGGTCGCCGCCGAGTGAGCGAGGCTGTCCTGGATCGACCGGTGCGCAAGCGGCGGCGTGGCCATCCGGTCATGCCGTCGCGGATGGTGCGCCGCTTCCAGGACGGCCATTTCGTCGAGCGGAGCGAAACCATCGCCGGTGAGTGCGCCACGGCGATCGTCTATAACGGCGTGTCCTTCTCGGTCATGATGACCACGCCCCAGCACCTGGACGAGTTCGCGATCGGCTTCACGCTGGCCGAGCAGATCGTCCAGCACGTGGGCGAGATCACCGGCATCGAGATCGAGGATGTCGTGCTCGGCGTGGAGATCCGCCTGTCCATCCCGCAAGGCCGCATGGACAAGCTTTTGGAGCGCCGCCGCATGGTGATCGCCGGCACGTCCTGCGGCATGTGCGGCATCCTCAGCATCGAGCGGGCGCTGCGGACCCTGCCGGTCCTGCCGCCCTCGCCGCCGATCCGTGCCCGCGTCGTGCAGGAGGTCCTGGCGGCCCTGCCCGCGCGCCAGTCGATCAACCACGAGACCGGTGCCGCGCATGCCGCCGCGTTCGTCGCGAACGACGGCGAGATCGTCCTGGTTCGCGAGGATGTCGGCCGCCATAACGCGCTGGACAAGCTGACAGGGGCCATGGCGCGTGCAGCGCTCGAGCCCGCCAACGGCTTTCTTCTCCTCACCAGCCGCTGCTCCACTGAGATGGTCCAAAAGGCTGCCATCGCCGGCTTCCCCATTCTTGTCGCGATTTCCGCCCCCACCACGCTTGCCGTGGAACTCGCCGACGCGGCAGGCCTGACGCTAATCGGGTTCGCCCGCCCGTCCGGCTTCAACATCTATACCCACGACTACCGGATCACCGGCTGATGAACCACGACCGCCTGGTCAAGATGGCCAACCAGATCGCCACCTTCTTCGCCACCCAGCCGGGCGACCAGGCGAAGGCGACGGCCGAGCACATCCGCGCGTTTTGGGACCCGCGCATGCGCAAGGACATCAAGGCGCATGTGGAGGCGGGCGGTGAGGGGCTGGATCCGGTAGCGCTGGCCGCCGTGCGCCTGATCATGGATGCCGAGACGGCCACGACCAGCCACTGACGCACCACGTCGTCCTTGCACGGATATTGCTTCGTCCGGGGGAGCCGCTGCCAACTCCTGGCGACCTGGCGAAGGAGCGATGCCGTGACGTCTTCCGTCTATCCTGTCGACGAGCGGCTGCCCGTCCCCAAGCTTCTGCCGCTGGCCCTGCAGCATGTGCTCGTCATGTATGCCGGTGCCGTGGCCGTTCCGTTGATCGTCGGCCGCGCGCTGCAGCTCTCGCCCGAGGACGTCGCGTTCCTGATCAGCGCCGACCTGTTCGCCTGCGGCCTCGTCACCATCATCCAGAGCCTGGGCCTGCCAGGCATCGGCATCCGGTTGCCCGTGATGATGGGCGTCACCTTCGCAGCCGTGGGTCCCATGCTGTCCATGGCCGCCGATCCGCAGGTGGGTCTGCTCGGCATTTACGGTTCGGTGATCGCGGCCGGCATCTTCGGCACGGTCATCGCACCCTTCGTCAGCCGCCTGCTGCCGCTCTTCCCGCCGGTGGTGACCGGCACGATCATCCTGGTGATCGGCATCTCGCTGATGCGGGTCGGCATCAACTGGGCGGGCGGCGGCCTGCCGATGCTCACCCGGGTCATCGATGGGCAGACGGTGCAGGTCCCAAACCCGGCCTATGGAGCCCTTGACGGCCTCGCCATCGCCGCCTTCGTCCTGCTGGTGATCCTGGCCCTGATCAAGTGGGGCAAGGGCTTTGTCGCCAACGTGGCCGTGCTCCTCGGCATCCTGGCCGGCACCGTCCTGGCGGCCCTGCTCGGCCGCATGCAGTTCGACAAGGTCGACACCGCTCCATGGCTCGGCGTCGTTCTGCCCTTCCACTTCGGGATCCCCGAGTTCCACCTGGTCCCGATCCTCACCATGTGCATCGTGATGATCGTGGTGATGATCGAATCACTCGGCATGTTCCTGGCGCTCGGCGACATTACCCATAGGGAGGTCGACCAGAACGCGCTGACCAGGGGCCTGCGGGCCGATGGCGTGGGCACGCTGCTGGGCGGCATCTTCAATACCTTCCCCTACACCTCCTTCTCCCAGAACGTGGGCTTGGTCGGGGTCACCGGCGTGCGCTCGCGTTGGGTCACGGTGGCCGCTGGCGTCATCATGCTCTGCCTGGGCCTCCTGCCCAAGATGTCGGCCCTGGTGGAGGCCGTACCGCAGGTTGTGCTGGGCGGGGCCGGCCTCGTCATGTTCGGCATGGTGGCCGCGACCGGGGCACGCATCCTCGGCGCCGTCGACTTCCGTACCAACCGCTTCAACCTGTTCATCGTCGCCATCGCGGTCGGCTTCGGCATGATCCCGCTGGTGGCCCCGGCCTTCTTCAGGAACCTTCCCCACGGTCTGCACCCGCTGCTGGAATCGGGGATCCTGCTGGCGGCGATCGCCGCCGTCGCGCTGAACGCGTTCTTCAACGGTCTGGCAGGCAAGGAGACGGCGCGCGCGCATGCGTCGGCCAGCGCCGCGGCGGCCGACCACGCCTGAGCTGACGACGTCAGTCCGGGGGCCTGCCGGCCGGCTCGTCCGTTTGACCGAGCCAGGCCCGGAACAGCTGGTGGCCCAGGGCCAGCACGATCGGCCCCACGAACAGGCCGATCAGCCCATGGGCCAGCAGCCCGCCCAGCACGCCCAGCAGGATGACCGCGAGGGGCACGTCGCTGCCGCGGCCGATCAGCAGCGGCCTCAGCACATTGTCGATCATGCCCACGAGCAGGCACCAGGCAAGGAACAGGCTGGCGGTGGCCGTGTCGGCAGTGGAGTACATCCAGATCACGGT
>NZ_DATAGQ010000211.1:0-5363 GCF_036263595.1 Geminicoccus sp.
GCACCGCCTGCAACTTTGCCAGGCACCTCAAGGCACTACTGTGGCGGACGCCCTTCAAGGCCATCTGCGATGCCTGCAAGGATAACCCCTCCATCTTTAAAATCGACCCACACCACCTCATCCCGGGACCAGACAACTAGCACTACCTTGGCACTTTAGCAGGTAGGTAGCTGAGGTTGTTGCCGCAGTGCGGGCAACAGGTCCAGGCGTGGAGGAACAGCTTGACGAGCCGCTGCCGGACGGCTGGCAGGGTCGGCTGTGGTGGTGGTCCTGCGGATCCGGCTGGCTTGCTTTTTCCCCGACTCCTGGAGCCGGAGGTGCTGGAGGAAGCAGAGCGCGATCATGGTCATGAGCGTATGGCGATGCAGGTCGGTCCATCGGCGGCCAGCAGGTTCGCCGATTCATCCCTGCAAGGGTGATGGCCAGCAGGCCATCACGGGGAGCGGCCCTCGAAGTGGTCGAGGCCGAGTTCCTCCTTCATCTGCTGGTGGGGCTGCTCGCAGATCCATCGATTGCAGGAGCAATCGATCCGTCTCTGCTGGAGGGTCGGGCAGGAGCCCGACCAGGGCGTGCCTTGATCGTGGCCGCCAGTTCCTTGAGCGGTGTGTCGGCTGGCAGGTTGGACAGGTGGTACTTGCGCTCGCCGGAACTGCGATGCTCGCCGATCAGCCAGACCTCGTTGCCTGGCAGGTGGCGGCCTTGCCTGAGCTGCTCACCTGCGGCCGGGCGCACCCGCACGGCGGCGAACTCAGCCGCAAGCGGCCCCTTCGTACCCCGCCGCCACGAGATGCGGCGCCATTCCGCACCAGCCAGCGCCTGCTCAGCTGGGACCGGATCCTCACTCGGCACCGGGTGCTTGCGCGGCCGGCCGGTGCTGGCCTTGGGCCAGTGCAACTCGACCTGTGTCGTGTAGACGTTCTGCACCCTCGGGATGCCCACCGCCCAGACCAGGCCGCGCCTGCTCGGGCCAGAGCGGAAGGCGGCGCTGCTGCCGTAGCCGGCGTCGGCGACCACACGACCAAAGCGAGCGCCGGCGGCAACGACCCGATCGATCTCCATCAACGCGATGTCAGTTTTCGCCAGTACCTGCTGGTGCTCTGCCCGGATGCCAGCCTCATCACAGCGATCCACGTCAACTGTCCAGGTCTCTGGCACGAACAGGCGCAGACCCAGCGGCACCGGGACCTCGTTCTTGGCCAGTGTCAGCGACACCATGATCGGCAGCAGCCGATCATCCAATCGCGCAGCGATCAGGGCCAGGAGGCCCTGACGGGACTTGGCAGTTGGCCCGCTTGCCGAGGCAGCCGCAGTACTGACGTGCCACGCCCACCGAGTGCTTCCCCTGCTTGGGCAGGGCGGTGTCGTCGACCACCAGCACGGCATCAGGCCCACCGACCAGACCATCCGCCTTCTCCACCAGAATCCGGCGCAAGGAGGCATCGTCCCAGGTCGTGCTTGTGACGAAGTGATGAAGTTGGTCATGGCTGCGACGACCAAGCCGAGCTGCTGTCGGCTGCAGGCTTTTGCGTTCCCCCAGCCCGATCAGCCCCTGCAGGTAGACCGGCGCCCACAGGCGCCGCTTCCTATGCCCCATGGCATTCAAAAACGGCGCCAGCCAGTCCTCCAGATCCTCCCGCCAGTCCATCTGCGCCATCGACTTCGCCCCGACAAACCACCAGGACATGGCAAGGGGTCAGCCAGCTGCAGGTTCTGCCAAGGTAGTGCTAAGGTCTGTCAAGGGCGGCCACGGCTGGCTAGCAGGTATCCACGGTGATGGTGCCAGCCACATCTGGGAGAGCGGACCAGCCATGACCAGCAATCACCTTCCACTTTAAGAGCGGTTCTTGTCGGCATCGCCATCGCGAAATGGCGCAACGAGGCCCTGATCGAGTTGCCCGATGCTCGCCGCCGCCGGCGCCTGACGGGGACCGACACGCGTGCCAAGCACGATCGACTTGTCGCGGAACTCCAGGCCATGGGGCGCCCGATCATGATCGGTTTCGGGCCGACAGGGCACTACCACCGACCGCTCGCTTGGCGTCCGGCTCAGGCCGGTTTCGATGTCTGGCAGGTCTCCTCCATCGCCTTGGCGCGGACGCGGGATGCGCTCCACAACGGACCTCGGCGGTTTGCTGCCAGCCGTCATGTCATGCACGGATCACGCCGACTGCTGTGGCGTGATGAGACAAGAACGATCCCAAGGAGGCCCAGGTAATCCTTCACATGCTGCGGATCGGCGTGAAAAACCCCTACCATGACCCGCTGGCGCACGGGATCAACGACATCCAGGAACTGTCGATGACCCATGAGGTGGTCTCAAGGCCAGGACTGTGGTGCTCTACCGCATCCAGACCCATGACCTTACCTCCCTAGCGACCGGTTCTTCACCTTCCTTGAGCGCTTTCCGGTGCCGATCAGCATCACAGCCCTGGGCAAGAAGGCCTTTGTCGAGGTGGCTTGGGATGTTGTCGGCCGCAAGGTCACCAAAGCCCACTCGCCGGGGCGACGAAATGGTGCGGGCTTGGGGGCGATCTGGTTCGTCAGGTCGCTTGGCCAATCGCCGCTACCAAGGCCAGTGCCGCTGCCCTTCTGCATGATACGGTCACCGCCTGGCTAGGCGGCGGCACACCATGGTCGCCGGCCACTGATCGCCTAATGGCGATCGGTCCACTTCCTGAAACGACCACTGTCAGGAGGCAGTAACGGCATAACCTTGCACGATCAGCATGTGCGGCCGGATCCTGAGCGGGAACAATGCATTGTCCGCTACACGACGCCGTTCATCTTCCGCTATCGCATTACCGCAGATGCAGCAATCCCGCAGTCCGCACAGTATTGGGTTCATCTGCCTATTACACCGAACCATCATGCGACCGAGACGAGAAGGCCGCGCCACTGCGTCCGCTAGTCGCCTACAAGAACAGTGATTATGACTTCATTCCTCGGGATCCAGTCGCGCAAGGAGATCATCTGGACCTGTGGAAGATGACGGCTGCTTGGTAGGAACTCCTTACGACCAAGAGGATGCGTTCAATCCGCAACAGTACGAGATAATATGAACGGTCGGCGACCGTTCATATCGCGGCTCGACGTTCATCTCCTGCTCAAGACCCCGGTGCTGCCCTTCGTTCTCGCGGATTGAGGCCGTTTATCCCCCGGGATCTGATCGCGGCAGGCTTCGTTTGTCCACAGGATCGCGTTCGGGATCTGGTCGCTCCTTCGGGATCTGGTCGCGCGAAAAGCGGTTATCCCCCGGGATCTGGCCGCGACCTCTATGGGAAGAACTCCGAATCAAAAACTGAAGATTCAAAATCATCGCGTAGGGCGCGACCGGATCCCGAGTCGACAGAAAGCAGCCGATCAGGGATGTGTTCGGGGAGGGCTGCCGGACCAGCCCGCAACCGGGTTCCGTCCTCGAATCTCGGACGAGCTTTGGACGAGGTCGTGATGGCAGAGTTGCATCAGCGCGTCATGAGCTTAGGCCTGGATCAGGCCCTTCAGGAGGCGCAGGACGCTCAAGAGCGTGCCGACCTCAAGACCGCCGCGGATATCCTGGTCCAGGAGGTCGAGAATCCAGGCGCGCTGGTGCGTCTGCACTCGGTAATGTGCACGATCTACCTGCCCCACAAGGCGACTGTCGCGGACCAGCCTTGGGTCCGATCGAACGGCGACGGCGCTACCCTGATGATCCAGCCGACCCGCGACGAGACCGGCCGGTACTTTGGTGTGCCCTATGGCTCGACCGGGCGGCTGATGCTGATCTACCTGCAGTCCGAAGCCTATCGTAACCGCTCACGCCAAGTGGAACTGGGCCGGTCCATGCATGCCTGGCTGCGTGCCATGGGGCTGGACAACTCCGGCAAGGGTTACCGTGCCGCGCGCGAGCAGGCGCTCAGGATCGAGCGCTCGCTAATGACGGTGGCTTATCAGGGCGAGCGCGGCACCGAGCGTTGGCAGGACACGATCATCCGCGGCTCGTTCAACCTGAACATCGAGCACGACGAACGACAGGGCGACATGTTTCCCCAGGCCGTCGAGCTGTCGGAGAGCTTCTACCAAGCCCTGCTGCGCCACCCGGCCGTGCTGTTCGAGCCGGCCATCCGCCACCTTGCCGGCAAGTCGCTGGCATTGGACGTCTACATCTGGCTGGCCTACCGCCTCCATGCCCTCGTCAAGGCACGGCCGGTGTCGTGGAACGCGCTTCACCAGGCGTTCGGCCCGAACTATGGGCGGGCACGCGACTTCCGTGCGAAGTTCAAGGAAGCGCTCGACGACGCGATGCTCGTGTACCCACAGGCCCAAGTGGGCGCCGACGAGAACGGGCTGATCCTGATGCCGTCGGCACCGCCGGCGCCGGCGCGCGGAGTCAGCTACATCAAGGGGCGCTGATCGGCAGCGTCGACTGCATCGAACGCGCGGGCCAAAGGGTCCAACCCTGATGGGCTGGGTTGGAAGTTCGTTGGCAGAAGCGGACGACGCTGGCGAAACGGCGTCGACACTTTTGGTCCAGACAAATGAACTAGAGTTCTGTTCACATCCTTGATGTAGTGTCGAATTACTCACGCAGACTCCTGAACACTGGTGAACAGGCCGCGCTGGGCCAGCAGGGCGAACCAGCACTCGACCGGGTTGAGCCAGGGGGCCGGGGCGAAGTGCAGGTAGAGGTGCGCTCGCTTCAGCATTGGCTGCGCCCGTTGAATCTGCGGCTTTTCGTCGATGCACAGCACCAGCGCCTGGTGCGGCGGGTTCAGGTAGAGGCCAAGGCTCTTCGGAAGCTTGAACGTCTCCGTCCGATGCAGCCGCAGGCCAACCCCGGGTCCGGCTCATCCCGACCATTGATCAGGTGCTTCGGTGGATAGCGGTGGCCGCCACCTCCTCTTCGCCAGGTGAACGGTCCCGGACCATCGTGGTGCATTGTCCCGTGCAAGGGAGACGCGCTGTGGCAGCAGGCCTTCATGCCTAGAGCCTGTACGACGCCACGCATCTCAGCCGAAGTCCAAGCGTCGCAAGAACCGGCCCGCGCCCTGGCCACCAGCCATCGGCTGAACCCGAAGACCATCGCCAGATGGTGTCCGGGCACCTTTACAGCCGCTGCGCGGACGGGCCGGGCCAGCCACGCAGCCCGGTGCTCACAAGGGCCGAGAGGGTCATTGTCGTCGAGTTCCGCCGACGCACGCTGTTGCTACTCGACGATGTCCTGGGCTGCCTGCGCTGTGCTGTGACGATAGAAGCCGCCCTTTCTCATCGGACAGCTTGGCGGCTGATAAGCTCGGTTCTGGTGGTTGTCAGGCCACCAATCCTGCCATGCCAGTTGGCACGTATGCCTCATCGGGTGTGCGCCCGGCCAGGGCCGAGGGAGGACG
>NZ_DATAGQ010000212.1:0-5655 GCF_036263595.1 Geminicoccus sp.
CGGGTCGTCGACGTTCGACTTGGTGATCGCCGCACCGGGGATCTTGAGGTTCGGGCCCCAGTCCTCGTTGGTGAGCGTCGCATCCAGCCCCAGCACCTTGTAGCTGCCGGTCTGGAGTTCTTCGCCAGCGATGATCTTATCGATGAACATGGCGAGGCCATAGACCTGGGCGTAGGTCGGCTGCTCGATCTCGGCCTGCTGCCAGCCGTTACGGATGTTGTCCAGGCCCACCGGGGCACCATTGGACGCCATGAGCATCATCTCGCCGGGCTTCATGCCCTTGCCTTCCATGATCGACACGATCGGCACGGTCAGGTGCGCCGCATGGCAGAACACGAGGTCGATGTCCTGTGTGACCAGGAGCTGGTCCTCGAACACGCGGCCAGCGTTGGTCGGCTCCCAGAGCAAAGCTGCCTTGGTGATGATTTCGACGTCGGGCGCTTCCTTGGCCATGACGGCCTCGAAGCCCTTTTGAATGTCCAGCGTGTAGTTGTCGCCGGGATCGCCCAGGATCTGCAGCACCTTACCCTTGGCCGAGCCATGCCGCTCCTTCAGGAGCCGGGTCGCCTCCGCGGCTGCCAGCTCGCCCATCGCGACCGTTCCCGCGACGGACGTCAGCTCGAACTGGGTCGACGTGATCAGCCGGTCGAAGTTCAGGACCTTGATGCCGGCTGCCCGTGCCTTCTCGATCCCTGGTACGATCGAATCGAATGCCACCGCGTTCATGATGACCGCGTCGGGCTTGGTGTTGATCATGTCCTCCAGCTGCGAGAGCTGCCGGGCCGCATCGTTCTGCGCATCGACGGAGGTCACCTCGTAACCCAGCGACTTGAAGACGGATTCTACCGCCTTCTGGCTCTCGGTCTGGAACTCGTCCAGAAGGGTCGGGATCATGTAGACGATCTTGCCCTTGCTTTGCGCGGATGCGGGGCGAGCGGCCCCGAGGGCTGCGGCGGCGGCAAGGAGCATGCTCACATCACGACGGCTGAGGCGCATCGAGGGATCCCCTGAATATCTGGACGTCTCCGATCGAACGATCGGACGGAGGCACAGTCAAGCAGCGCGGCTTGCCGATCGCCGCATTGATGCGCAGGCTCGTACGACGCAGGCAGCGAGAAGGTCAGAGCATGTTCCCGAACCTGTTTACGCCGCTGACGATCCGCAACTGCACGTTGAAGAATCGCGTCGTCTTCGGCGCACACACGAACAACATGGCGGAAGGCGGGCTGCCGTCGGAGCGCACCGCCGGATACTACCTGGAGCGCGCCAGGGGTGGTGCTGGCATGATCGTCGTGGAGCCCGTGCCGGTGCACGAGACTGCCGTGCTGACCCGAGGCAACTACCTGCCGGACGACGACCGGGTAGTGCCTGCGTTCCGGCAGCTGGTCGGAGCGTGCAAGGCCTACGGCACGGTCATGATCCAGCAACTCTACCATGTCGGCGCTCATGGCGATGCCGACAACAGCTTCGCGCCGAACTGGTCGCCATCGGGAGCACCGTCGTTTCACGACGCAGACGGCAGCCATGCGATGACCCTGACGGAGATCGCAGAGATCCAGGACGCCTTCATCCGCTGCGCCCTGCGTGCCAAGGACGCGGGCTTCGATGGCGTCGAGTTGTTCGCAGCCTACAATGCCCTGATCGACCAGTTCTGGACCCCGCTCACCAACCGGCGGACGGACGATTACGGGGGCAGCTTCGAGAAGCGGATGCGCTTTTCCGGCGAGTTGCTGTACCGGCTGCGCCAAGCCTGTGGCGAGAACTTCGTCGTCGGGCTCGCTGTCTCCGCCGATCCCGACACTCCCGGCTGCCTGACGCTCGATGAACTCCTGGCGGCGGTTGCCTGGCACGACGAGCGCCGGCTGATCGACTATGTCACCTGTGGTACGGGCAGCTATTTCGACTTCGCCAGCATCATCGCGACGTCGCCTTATCCGGACCGCCTGGGCGAGCCGTTCGCGGCTGCTTTGAAGGGGGTCGTGCGCCATGCCAAGGTGCAAGCGGAGAGCAGAATCACCACGGCGGAGGATGCGGAGGCGCTTGTCGCCGCCGGCTGCGCCGACATGGTGAGCATCGTGCGTGGACAGATCGCCGACCCGTGGCTGGTGGCGAAGGCGCAGGCGGGGCGGCCGGACGACGTTCGGCCCTGCATCGCCTGCAACCAGCTCTGCTGGGGCAGGCGCGCCCGGGACTACTGGATCTCATGCCTGGTCAACCCATCGGCCGGCCGGGAATTCATGTGGGGTGGCGACCGGTTCCAGCGCACGACCGTGCCACGCCGGGTCCTGGTGATCGGTGGCGGGCCAGCCGGGATGGAGGCGGCGCGTGTCGCAGCCGAGCGAGGCCATCGGGTCACGCTCATCGAGCGCAGCCATGAGCTTGGAGGCCGCTTCCGTCTGGCGGCACGGCAGCCTGCGCGCGAGAAGATCGGCAAGCTTCTCGACTGGTACCGCCGCCAGCTCATGAGCCTGCAGGTCGAGATCCGGCTCGGTGTCGAGGCAGGTGTGGAAAGCCTGACTGGATATGACGAGGTCGTGGTCGCCACCGGTGCGCTGCCGGCGCGTAATGGCTATCAGCGTGCCCTTCCGGACCGGCGGCGCCTGGAGGGGATCGAGCGCCGCAACGTGTTGGACATTGAGGACGTGCTCGATGACCCCGCGGCGCGACGCCTGCAGATCGAGCCGGACGTTCTGGTCCTGGACGACCTCGGCAACTGGCGCGGGATCGGCACGGCGATCCTCCTGCAGGAGCGGGGCCATCGGGTGACCATCGCTACACCGGACGGCGAGGTCGCCAGGGGTCTGGCCAACAGTACCGCCGACGGCCCGCTGCGCCGGCGCTTCGTGCAGGCTGGCGGCAGGCTGTCGCCCTATACCGCTCTCGATGCGTGGCTGGAGGACGGTGCACGGCTGCTCGACCTGCTTTCGGGTGAGACGAGGACCGAACGCTTTGGGACGCTTGTGCTGGCGACGACTCCAATTGCAAACGACCGTCTGGCGCGCAAGGCGCAGGAAGGAGTCCCGGTGGCATGCATTGGTGATGCCGTGGCCTCGCGGCGGGCCAGCCTCGCGATCTACGAGGGGCGGAAGACAGGTCTCACCCTTTAGTGGATGACACGCCGGAGCGAGCTTGACGCGGACCCCGCCGTGACCATCACCTTCTTTCAACAGGGTAGGTGGGAACAATGAGCATGGCGAAGGCGCAAGGCCGCTCGAAGACGGCTGTGCAGTCGGCGCATCGCGCCATGACCGAGGGGATCGGCCTCGACATCCTCAAAGGCGAGTTCAGGATCGGAGAGCTGCTGCCGCCCCCGGACGAACTGGCCGAGCGCTACAAGGTGTCCAGGACGGTCCAGCGCGAGGCGTTCAAGACGCTCGCAGCCAAGGGCCTGGTCGCATCGAAGACGAAGGTCGGCACCTGGGTGATGCCGGAACGGTTCTGGAACATGTTCGATGCGGAACTGCTGGAATGGCGCACCCGACTCGGCATGGACCAGCGATTCATCGCTTCGCTGTTCGAGGTCCGGCGCGCCCTGGAGCCCGAGGCCGCGGCGCTGGCCGCCCAACGGCGCAGTGCCAAGCAGGTAGAGCAACTGCGTGAGACGGTCACCGCCATGGCGGCGTGCACAGAGCGCCACGCCTTCATCGAGTGCGATCTGGCCTTCCATGTCGCCATCACCGAGGCATCGGGCAATCCGTTCCTGCAGTCGCTTGGTGGACTGATCGAGGCCGCCCTGGGCGCGGCGTTCGCCAGATCGACCCCGGTTCAGGGAGTTGAGCAGCTTCGCCACTCGGCGGCCCAGCACCGTACGATCTTCCGGGCAATCGAAGCGCGTGACGCCGAGGCGGCACGCGCGGCCATGATCGTCGTGATCAATACCGGGGCGGAGAACGCCCGTGCCCAGAGCGCGCCAAGCGGCTGATCATTGCAGGTTCTGCGGCCTGGCCAGCGCCGCGTCGCCCGTGATCAGCTCGATCAACTCATCGTGCGAGGTCTCGGCGCGCATCCGGACTCCCTCCACCCGGCCCTGTCGCAGCACCACCATCCGGTCAGCGACCTGCAAGGCATGAAGGACGTTGTGGGTGATCACGACGACCGAAATGCCCTCGCGCCGAACCCGCTCGATCATGTCCAGCCCCTTGCGGGTCTGTTCCACGCCGAGGGCCGCGAACGGCTCGTCGAGGAGCACGAGCTTGCCGCCGAAATGGACGAAGCGGCAGAGCTCGATGGCCTGGCGCTGCCCGCCCGACAAGTTCTCGACCTTGGCCCGCACGTCCGGGATCTTGGTGCCAAGTCTCGCCAGCGCCGAGCGCGTCGTCTCCTCCATCTCCTTCTCGCGCAGCCAGCTGATCCCGGCGAACCGGCGGGTCAGCTCGCGTCCCATGAAAAAGTTGCCGACCACGTCGACATTGGGCGCCAGCGACAGGTCCTGATAGACCGTCTCGATGCCCAGTGACTTCGCATCGGCCGGACCGCTCATGGCGATCTCGCTGCCGTTCCACAGGATCCGTCCGGACGAGGGTGGCTGTGTTCCGGCGATGATCTTGATGAGCGTCGACTTGCCTGCGCCGTTGTCGCCGAGCAGCGCAATGACTTCGCCCGGCATCACTTCGAAGCTTACATCCGCAAGCGCGGTTACCGCACCAAAGCGCCTTGCCACATGGTCGATTGCGAGAAGTGGGGTCGTCACGCCTTGCCCTCCGGAAGAGTCTGGCCGCCGTCAACCACGATGGTGGTCCCGGTCACATAGGCCGCCTCGTCCGAGGCGAGGAATAGGAAGCTGTGCGCGACCTCCCGAGGGTCGGCCAGCCGCTTCAGCGGAATGGCCGCCGCCATGCCGTCGATGAAGTCCTGCGAGCGCTCCGCCCGCATGCCCTCGGTCAGCACGTTGCCAGGTTCCACGCCATTCACCGTGATGCCGAACGGCGCACCCTCCAGTGCCGCTGCTTTGATCAGGCCGATCAGCCCGGCCTTCGACGCCGCGTAGTGGGCGTGCTTGGGCGGCACGACCCGTGGCCCCGTGATGGAGGTGGTGAGGACGATCCGGCCATAGCCTTGCTGCTTCATCGGGCCGAACGCCGTCCGAACGGCGAGGAAGGAGCCACGAAGGTTGACCGCCAGCACCTTGTCCCATTCGGCCGTCGATATCTCATCCAGCGCCGTCTCCGGAAAGATGCCGGCATTCTGGATGCAGATGTCGAGACGCCCATGGGCCTCGACAATCGCCGAAATCACCGCCTCAACGTCACGTTCCTCGGACACGTCGCACGGCATGAAGTGACCACCGACCTGCTGTGCAGTCTGCTCGCCCTCGACCGCCTTTCCATCGGCGATCCAGACAATGGCTCCCTCTTCGGCCAGCCGGCCGGCTATGGCGGCGCCGATACCGCGCGCCGCACCGAATACCACCGCCACACGATCCGTTACCCGACCAGCCAAACTCCGCTCCCGCTAATGTGCGGGCGGATCGTGCCGCGTCGCGAGACGATCCGCCAGGGGGGTGTTAGGCGACCGGAATGAGTTCCAATGCTACTTCACATACAGTTCGAAGCCGCGCACGGCGATGGCGAAGTCACGCTTGTGCTGGGTCTCCGAGCTGGTCTGCATCATCGACACGAACATGCCGTTGATCTTCCCGGTCGGGTCGTTGCGCGG